>DASWOE010000035.1:0-3051 GCA_036398875.1 Rhizomicrobium sp. | reverse complement strand
AGGCCGCCCCCGGCACCATCGCCCAGGTGCGCACCGCCTCCTTCGATCTGGTGCGCTACGCCAAGGCGAGCGGCGCCGCTGTCATCCTGGTCGGCCATGTCACCAAGGACGGCCAGATCGCCGGCCCCAAGGCGGTCGAGCATCTGGTCGATGCGGTGCTCTATTTCGAGGGCGAGCGCGGCCACCACTTCCGCGTCCTGCGGGCGGTGAAGAACCGCTTCGGCCCGACCGACGAGATCGGCGTGTTCGAGATGACCGGCAAGGGCCTGGCCGAAGTCGCCAACCCGTCGGCGCTGTTCCTCGGCGACCGCAATTCGACGTCCCCCGGAACGGCGGTGTTCGCCGGCCTGGAGGGCACCCGCCCGCTGCTGGTCGAGATCCAGGCGCTGGTCGCCGCCGCCGGCTATGGCAGCCCGCGCCGCGCGGTGGTCGGCTGGGACACCGGCCGCCTTGCCATGATCCTGGCCGTGCTCGATGCCCGCGGCGGCGTCGGCATCAGCGCCTGCGACGTCTATCTGAACGTGGCCGGCGGCCTGAAAGTGGGCGAGCCGGCGGCCGACCTCGCCGCCGCGGCGGCGCTCATCTCGTCGCATGCCGGCCGGCCGCTGCCGCGGGAGACCGTGTTTTTCGGCGAGATCAGCCTGTCGGGCGATGTGCGCCCGGCGCCGCAGGCCGAGCTTCGCCTCAAAGAGGCCGCAAAGCTCGGCTTTTCCACCGCCGTGGTGCCGGCCGGCACCAAGGTCGAAGGCGCGGGTATCGCCCTTCATCCCATCCGCGATGTCGCCGCGCTGGTCGAACTGGCGGGCGGCGCGCCGTGATAGAGTGAACGCATGAGTCTCGCCTTCTCCTTCGTCGATCTCCTGGTCGTCCTCGTCATTCTGGGATCGGCCGCCTACGCCACCTGGCGCGGCTTCGTGTCCGAGACATTGGGGATCGTCGCCTGGGCGACGGCGGCGTTCGCCTCGCTCTATTTCGGGCCGTGGGTCGCGCGCATGGCGCATTCGCTGATCGCCACGCCCTGGATCGCGACGGTGACCGGCTATGCGCTGGTCTTCATCGTGGTCTTCATTCCCATCCAGTTCGCAAGCTACCGCTTCTCCGAAGGCGTCAAGCGCTCGCCGGTCGGGCCGCTCGACCGCGTGCTGGGCGCCACGTTCGGGATCGTGCGCGGCCTCGCCATCCTCGGCATTGCCTATCTGGTCTTCGACGCCTTCGTACCGATCAAGTCGCAGCCGCACTGGCTTGCCGAGGCGCGCACGCTGCCGCTGATCCAAAGTTCCGCCGAAGTGATCCTGGTGCTCATCCCCGAACGCGATCGTCCCGAGCCGCTCGCGCCGGCGCCGGCGCCGAAAACCATCGAAGACCTGCTGGGCAAGCCGGCGGCCGCCGCGCATGCGCCGGCCCAACCGGCGCAGAGACCGGCGATCAGGAAAAAGCATGTCAAAAAGCGCTATGGCGCCAAGGACCGTCACGCGCTAGACAGACTTTTCGAGGCCACCGGCGGCAAACAATGATGGGCCTTCAAAAAGACGAAAACTTTCAAGACGATAAGCCGCATGAAGAGTGCGGCGTCTTCGGCGTTTTCGGCCATCCCGATTCCGGTGCGCTGACCGTGCTCGGCCTGCACGCACTCCAGCATCGCGGCCAGGAAGCGGCCGGCATCGTCACCTTCCACGACGGCCATTTCATCGCCGAACGGCATCCCGGCCTCGTCGGCGACGCCTTTGCCGGCAAGAACGCGGCGCGGGCGCTCAACCTCAAGGGTTCGTTCGCCATCGGCCATAACCGCTATTCCACGGCGGGCGGCTCGGCGTCGCGCAACATCCAGCCGCTGTTCGCCGACCTGATCGGCGGCGGCATCGCCCTGGCGCATAACGGCAACCTCACCAATGCGCGCACGCTGCGCACCGAGCTGGTGGGAGAGGGCCGCATCTTCCAATCGACCTCGGACACCGAGGTGATCATCCATCTGGCGGCGCGCAGTCCGCACAAGCAGATCGTCGAGAAGCTCGTCGCGGCGTTGAAGCAGGTCGAGGGCGCCTATTCGCTGGTGGCGCTGACGGCCAAGAAGCTGATCGGCGTGCGCGATCCCTGGGGCGTGCGCCCGCTGGTGCTGGGCAAGCTCGACCAGGCCTATTTCCTGGCCTCGGAGACCTGCGCGCTGGACATCATCGGCGCCGAATTCGTCCGCGACATCGGCGCCGGCGAGATGATCGTCATCACCAAGGACGGCATCGAGAGCTATTTTCCCTTCGCGAAAAAGAAGAACCGCTTTTGCGTGTTCGAATACATCTATTTCTCGCGGCCGGATTCGGTGGTGGAGGGCCGCAACGTCTACGAGCTGCGCAAGCTCACGGGCGCGCAGCTGGCGCGCGAGGCCCCGGCGCCGGCCGCCGACATGGTCATCCCGGTGCCCGATTCCTCCATTCCCGCCGCGATCGGCTATGCGAACGAGGCGCGGCTCCCGTTCGAACTCGGCATCATCCGCAATCAC
Organism: Rhizomicrobium sp.; assembly: GCA_036398875.1. Classification (GTDB taxonomy): domain Bacteria; phylum Pseudomonadota; class Alphaproteobacteria; order Micropepsales; family Micropepsaceae; genus Rhizomicrobium. The sequence goes on along the minus strand of DASWOE010000035.1, from coordinate 557 downwards.
TATGTCGGCCGCACCTTCATCGAGCCGACCGACGGCATCCGCAATTTCGGCGTGCGCAAGAAGCACAATCCCAATCGCGCCACGCTGGCCGGCAAGCGCGTCGTTCTGATCGACGATTCCATCGTGCGCGGCACGACCTCGAAGAAGATCGTGCAGATGGTGCGCGACGCCGGCGCCACGGAAGTGCATTTCCGCGTCGCCAGCCCGCCGACGGCGCATTCGTGCTTCTATGGCGTCGATACGCCCAACACCGATGATCTGCTGGCCCACAAGATGGACGTCGAGGCGATGCGCCGCCTGATCGGCGCCGACAGCCTCGCCTTCATCACCATGGACGGGCTCTACCGCGCCATGGGCGAGGGCAAGCGCAATGCCTGCCAGCCGCAGTTCTGCGATGCCTGTTTCTCCGGCGACTATCCGATCGCGCTGCCCGACATCACCGGCGGCGCCCAGGACGCCCAGCTCTCGCTGCTGGCGGATGTGGCGTAGCCATCCTCCATGTCATGGCCCGCGACTGAGGGCCACCCAGGTGCCAAATTCTCCCATGGTCGCGAAGA
>DASWOE010000034.1:0-5676 GCA_036398875.1 Rhizomicrobium sp. | reverse complement strand
AGCGCCAGGACGAGGCCGCCGATCGCCACGGCATGGCCCAGCATCTGCGGATCGTCCATGCCGGCATAGCCGCTGGTCAGCATCAGGCCGGCGGCGAAGAACAGCGCCGCGAACAGCGCTTCGAGCCGGCTGCAGCCCATCCGCCGTGCGGCGACCGCGATGCCGAAGGCAAGCGCGGCGAGTGCGGCGGTCGCGACGATGCGGCCGGCGATCACCGCATCGCCCGCCAGGGGCGTCAGCGCGCCGACGACATAGAAGGACAGCGGCGGATAGTTGTTGGCCATCAGGCCCGTCGCCGGCGGATAGGGCGAACCGGTGGCGAGCAGGCTTTGCGTGAAATACGCGTTCCAGCCTTCGTTGGGGTCGAACGGCGCGTGCAAGCCAAGGACGCTGAGAAGGTGCACCGCGCCGAGGAGGCAGCCGAGTGCGAGCATCACGGTCAGGGCCCGCAAGGCCGGGGCGTCGGCGCTCATCGTCCGCTGCAATCCTTCGTGGGCACGACGTCGTAGAGCCGATAGAAGCTGCCGGATGCGCGCAAGCGCAACAGAGGAGGGACGGGCGCGTGCGGCCCCGGCCCCTCGATCGCGATCACCTGGTCGAAATGGCACTGGAAATGCCGCAGATAGGGATAGACGTCGGCATAGTCCTCGTCCGCGTCCATGCGGCCGGCGGCGAGGTCGGCGAGTTCGTCGATGTCGGGCGGCGAGCCTTGCTGCGCGGTGGCCGCCGCGATGCGCTCGAGCGGCGGGCGGATGTGCACGACGTGCTGGCCGGCGGTGGTGAACATCAGCGGCGTGAAGGCGCCGCGGTCGATGATCGCGAACTCCGCCAGGTGCCAATAGGGCTGGTCCGCGGTCCAGCCGAGCGAATCGCCGTCGAGCGCGACCAGGATCTTGCCCCCCGGCTTGACCGCCGCCGCATGGGCGCGGAACTCGGCATAGCGGGCGTCGTAGATGCGCCAATCGCTTGCGACGAGGCCCGCGCAAACGGCCAGGAGAACGAGCGTCGCGGCGGCGCCGATCGCCTTGGCGCGCGGCGCGAGCCTCCATTCGAGCGAGGCGAAGGCGAGGGCGCCGAGCACGGCGGGCAGGCGCATATGCACGCCCCAGCCGCCCAGCGCCCATTCCGGCGCGAACAAGGCGGCCAAGGCGAACAGCGCCAGCACGATCCGCATGCGCGGATGCACCGTGGCGCGGCCGCTCCACGCCGCGGCGGCGAACAGCACGATCATGGCGACGACGACGATGAGGGCGGGCCTGTCGAAGCCGAACTGGACGGCGGCCTCGAAGCGATCCTGCAGCGTTTCGAGAAGATCGAAGGCGAAACGCCCGTCCGCCGCGCCGGCCGGCTTGAAGACCGTGAAGGCGAGCGCGGCCGGCAGGCAGAGCAGGGCCGGAACGAGCACGCGGCGCGCAAGCGCGCGCACGGCGAAGCGCTCGTCGATCAGCGCCTGCAGTTCGAAGCCGCCGATGGCCAGCAGGAGGACGGCGAAGCCGACGATGTGGCTGAAATAGACCAGCGTGAAGGCGGCTGCGAAGCCGGGCAGATGCGCCGCGGCGCGGCGGCGCTCGGTCGCGATCCAGGCGGCGAAGACGAGGAAGGCGAGCCCGACCGAGAAGCTGTAGTTGAAGAAGCCCCAGATGAAATTGGCGTTGTAGGCAAAGGGCGCCGACAGAAGGATGCCGGGGCCGATCCGGCCGAACAGCGCGCGCTGGATCAGGGCCGGACCCAGCACCCACAGCGCCACGGTGACGGTCAGGAACAGCCGCGCCGCGTCCTCCAGCGACATCAGCCGCCCGAGCAGGGGCACGAGGACTTCGGAGGCGAGGTTGGGCAGCGCCGCCCATTGGATGGCGTAATAGCGCGAGGGCTCGCCGGCGATCAGCGCGAAGCTGGCCAGATGGGCGGGGTAGTCGGGCATGCCCGGCATGGCGACGCACCACAGCGGCGCGGCGAGCAGAACGGCGGCAAGCACCGTCAGGAGCGGCCATGGGACTTCGCGGTTACGCAACATGCTGGACTTTTGGCAAAAGGCGGGCGCTCCCCGCACCCGCTATAGCGCCGCCGCCGCTTAATGAAAATCCCGCGATTTGGGCAGGATGCGGACGTTGCGCGGGTGACCGCGCGGATCGGGACGCTGATGGACGATATCCTCCAGCCGGCCGGGGAAGGGTTTGAGCGCATCCTCCGACAGCAGGTCCAGCTCGGCGGTGCGATCCACGATCCGCTCGGCCACCAGATGCACCACATTGTCGCTCTTCTGCACCTTGCCCTCGATCAGCAGCAGGCGCGCGCCCATGATCTCGCGGCGGAAGGTTTCGACCAGCCGCGGCCAGACCACGACATTGGCGATGCCGGTCTCGTCGCTCAAGGTGATGAACACCACGCCGGCGTCGCCCGGCATCTGGCGCACCAGCACCACGCCGGCGCAGCGGGCGCGGGCGCCGTCGCGGCTGGCCCCGATCTCGGCGCAGCTCATGGTCTTTTCGGCGGCGAAGATGTCGCGCAGGAACTGCATGGGATAGCCTTTGAGGGAGAGGCGCAGGGTCTGGTAGTCGGCCAGCACATGCTCGCTCAGCGGCATGACGGGAAGCGGCGCGATGTCCTCGGCGGGAAGCTCCTTCAGCCGCTGCGCCTCGAACAAGGGCAAGGTGTGGTGATCGGGGATGCGGCGCACCGCCCATAGGGCCTCGCGCCGGTCCATGCCGAAGGAGGTGAGTCCGTCGGCCTCCGCCAGCACCATCAGCGCCTTTTTCGGCAATTCGGCGCGGCGGACGCATTCGGCGAAGCTGCCATAGCCATAGCCGCGATTCTCCACCAGGGCGCGCGCCCAATCCTCGCGGAAGCCGTCGATCTGGCGAAAGCCGAGCCTGAGCGAAAGCGTGCCGCCGGCATTGCGTTCCAGCGTGTTGTCCCAGTCGCTGAAATTGGCGTCGGGGGGAAGCGCCTCCACGCCGTGCTCGCGCGCGTCGCGCACGAGTTCGGCCGGCGCATAGAAGCCCATGGGCTGCGCGTTGAGCAGCGCGCAGGCGAAGACGGCCGGATGATGGCATTTGATCCAGGCCGAGATGTAGACGAGATGCGCGAAGCTGGCGGCATGGCTTTCGGGAAAGCCATAGGAGCCGAAGCCCTCGATCTGCGCGAAGCAGCGCTCGGCGAATTCGTCGGTATAGCCGCGCCTGGTCATGCCGCCGACGAATTTGGCGCGGAAGCTGTCGATGGTGCCCAGGTTGCGGAACGTCGCCATGGCGCGGCGCAACCCGTTGGACTCGTCGGGCGTGAACTTCGCCGCCACGATCGCCATGCGCATCGCCTGTTCCTGGAACAGCGGCACGCCCATCGTTTCCTTCAGCACCTGGTAGAGTTCGTCGGGCGGGCCGTGCAGGGGGTGCGGCGCGGGATAGTCCACCGTCTCGATGCCGCTGCGGCGCTTGAGATAGGGATGCACCATGCCGCCCTGGATCGGACCGGGCCGCACGATCGCGACCTCGACGACGAGGTCGTAGAATTTGCGGGGCTTGAGCCGCGGCAGCATGTTCATCTGCGCCCGGCTCTCGACCTGGAACACGCCGATGGCGTCGGCCTTGCACAGCATGTCGTATATCGCGGGGTCCTCGCGCGGCACGGTCGCCAGATCGAAGCGCCTGCCGCCGTGCCGCGCGATCAGCTCGAAGGCCTTGCGGATGCAGGTCAGCATGCCGAGCGCCAGGACATCGACCTTCATCAGGCGCAGCGTATCGAGGTCGTCCTTGTCCCATTCGATGAAATAGCGGTCGTCCATCGCCGCCGGCCCGATCGGCACCAGCGTGTCGAGCGCGTCGTCGGTCAGCACGAAGCCGCCGACATGCTGGGACAGGTGGCGCGGAAATCCCATGATCTGGTTGGCGAATTTCACCGCCTGGAAGATCGCCGCGTTCCCGGGGTCGAGCCTGCCCTGGCGCACCTCGGAGTCCTTCATCTGCGAGCCCCAGCTGCCCCACACGCTGCCCGCCATCGCCGCCGTGATGTCCTCCGACAAGCCGAACACCTTGCCGACCTCGCGGATCGCGCTGCGCGGGCGGTAATGGATGACGGTCGCGGTCAGCGCGGCGCGGTGACGGCCATAGCGCCTGTAGACGTGCTGGATCACCTCCTCGCGCCGCTCATGCTCGAAATCGACGTCGATGTCGGGCGGCTCGTTGCGCTCGGCGGAGATGAAGCGCTCGAACAGCAGGTCGATCTGCATCGGATCGACCGCGGTGACGCCGATGGCATAGCACACCGCCGAATTCGCGGCCGAGCCGCGGCCCTGGCACAGGATGCGCTTCTCATTCGCATAGGCGACCATGTCGCGCACGGTCAGGAAGTAATGCGCGTAGTTCCGTTCGTCGATGATCGCGAGCTCTTTCTCAAGCGTCCCGCGCACTTTGTCCGGGATGCCGCCCGGATAGCGCCGTGCCGCGCCCTCCCAGGTGAGATCGGCGAGATGGCCGATCGCCGTCTTGCCCGGCGGCACCGGCTCGTGCGGGTAGTTGTATTTGAGGTCGGAAAGCTTGAACGCGATGCGGTCCGCGAAGCGCACCGTCTGCGCGATCGCATCGGGATGGTCGCGGAACAGCCGCACCATCTCGGCCGGGGTCTTGAGGTGCCGCTCGGCATTGGCTTGCAGCCGCCGGCCCGCCTTGTCGATGGTGACGTGCTCGCGGATGCAGGTGACGACGTCCTGAAGCTCGCGCCGCCCCGCGTCGTGATAGAGCACGTCGTTCACCGCCAGCAGCGGCACGCCGGCATCGCGCGCGAGCGCCGAAAGCCGGCGCAGGCGGCGCCAGTCGTCGCCGTGATGGCGCATCGCCGCCGCCAGCCAGACGCGCCCGGGCGCCAGCGCCTGCAATCTTCCGAGCGTGGCTTCGAGCTTCGCGAAAGCGCCGCGCGCCGGCGGCATCACGGCGAACAGCAGGCCTTCATGGCGCGGATGCACGTCCTTCGGATCGTGCCGCGCGGCCAGGTCGTCGAGGAAGAGGGTGCATTCGCCCTTGGTGGCGCGCGTCTCGCCCGCCGGCACGCGCAGCTTTCCGTGCGACAGGAGCCGGCACAGCCTTCCATAGGCGGCGCGGTCGGTCGGGTAGGCGAGGATGTCCGGCGCGGCGTCGGCGAAGACCAGCCGCGCCCCGACCAGAAACTTGGGCTTCGACTGCGTCAGGCGCGGATCGCCGAACGCCGCATAGGCGCGCACCACGCCGGCCAGCGTGTTGCGGTCGGCGATGCCGATCGCCTGGTAGGCATGGCGATAGGCCGTGAGGATCATCTCCTCCGGCCGCGAGGCGCCGCGCAGGAAGGAGAAGTTCGACGTCACCGCGATCTCGGCATAGGCCGGCTGGCCTTCGAGGACCCCGATCGGCTCCTCGTCCGGCGGCTTCTTGGGCGCCCGCTTGTCGCGCACGGCCTTGCCGGACTTCATGCGAACATCCCGTGCACGTACCAGCGCGGCGCGAAGGTTTCGCGGCCATAAAGCCCGTCGCGATAGAGCCAGAAGCGCAGGCCCGCCTCGTCCTCGACGCGGAAATAGTCGCGGGTCGGCTGCGGCGCCTGGTGCGCCCACCATTCCATCGCGATGCGCTCCGGTCCCTGCGCCAGCGCGACGGCGTGCAGGACGCGGCGCCAGCGGAAGCGCAAAGGCGGGCCGTCGGGCACCTGGGC
>DASWOE010000033.1:0-9486 GCA_036398875.1 Rhizomicrobium sp. | reverse complement strand
AGCAGCTCGGCGACGATCCGATCGAGAAGGCCGGCACCGGCGGCGGCGCGCTGCGCAAGAACCAGGTCGTCACGGTCACCGTGACGCAGGTGAACGATGGCGGCATCGAGGTGGAGCTGGCGGACGGCGTCAAGTCGTTCATCCGCCGCAGCGATCTGGCGCGAGACCGCAACGACCAGCGCCCCGAACGCTTCCAGGTCGGCAACAAGATCGACGTGCTCGTCACCCAGGTCGATAAGTCGAGCCGCCGGGTGTCGGTGTCGATCAAGGCGCGCGAGATTTCCGAAGAGAAGGAGGCCGTCGCGCAATACGGCTCCTCCGACTCGGGCGCGTCGCTGGGCGACATCCTGGGCGCGGCGCTGAAGAAGCGCGGCGCGAAGGACGAGTAAGCCGCCCGGCTGTATTGGCCGGTATTGAGACAGGCAATTTTCGGAATCGGAAAGGCGCGGAGCGATCCGCGCCTTTTTTGCGCTCGAAAAATGGATTTTCGAATCCTTCGATACTCCGAATTCGCGATCCAACTTTAACGGGCCATTATCTTCGCGCGCTTTACCTTCGGGCCGCCAAGGCGGGACCTTTTTCGTGAGCGCGTCTGCCCAAAATCTTGCGCCGGCCTCGGTGGGCGGCGGCAAAATCACGCCACGCTTCCTGGCGCTGTTCACGGCGCTCGTCTTCGTGACGACCTGGGCCTGTGCCGCGCTCGTGCATCACACCGGACGGATCTCGCCGATCTGGATCAGCAACGCCATCGTGCTCGCCGTGCTGCTGCGCCGGCCGACCCGTCATTGGGGCGAGCTTGCGGCGATCGCGACCCTGACCGCGATGGCGGCGGACGTCGTGGTCGGCGACAATCCCGTCAACACGGTCGGCTTCTCGCTTGCGAATATCGCGGAGGTCCTGCTCATCGGCGCGACGCTGCGCTGGCTGCATTTCGACCGCAGCTTCAGCCGCATCGAATCGCTGCTGACCTTCTACGGCCTCGTTGTCGCCGGCTCGGCCGTCGCGTCGGCCCTGGGGGCGGGGACGCTTTACCTGACCGAGGGCGTCGCATTCCTGCCGTCAGTGGTCTCCTGGTTCGGCGCCGATGCGCTCGGCCTCAGCCTGCTGGTGCCGTTCTTCATGTGCGTTCGCCCGGCAGACTTCCAGGCCATGTTCGGCCCCGGCCAGCGCATCGGCACGCTGGTCCTGCTCGGCATGGTGCCGGTGGTCGGCGTCGTCTGCTACGCGTTTCCGCGCTTGACGCCGAGCTTCCTCTTCATCCCGGTTCTCATCATGCTGACCTTCCGCCGCGGCTTTGCCGGAGGCGCCCTCGGTCTTTTCATCGCCATGTCGATTTCGTTTTACCTGGCGGCAAGCCATCATGTGTCGATATCGCTCCTGCAGCTCAGCGCGGCGGAGCGCGTGGGCCTGGTCCAGCTCTATTACGCGGTGATCGGCTTTACGATCATCCTGGCCGGCGCATCTCTCGACGATCGCCGGCGCCTTGAGAGCAGCCTCTTGCTGGCCGCCCAGCGGGCCGAAGCCGCGCGCGAAGAGGCGTATCTGGCCAAGGAGGTCACCGAGAAAGCCAGCAACGCAAAGTCCGCCTTTCTCGCCAATATGAGCCACGAGTTGCGCACGCCCCTCAATGCGGTGCTGGGCTTCTCGGAGATCATCTCCAGCGAGATGTACGGCCCCTGCGGCGACCTTCGCTATCGCGACTATGCCGGCCTGATCAACAGGGCCGGCAAGCACCTGCTCGACCTGATCGGCGACATCCTTGATATGTCGAAGATCGAGGCCGGCAAATTGGAGCTGCAGCTCGAGCGCCTCGATGTGGCGGTCCTGGCCCGCGACTGTGCCGAGCTGATGGCCGAGCGGGCGGCGGCGGGCGATGTGGCGCTCGATCTGGCGGACGCGCAGACCGCCGTCCTGCTGACCGTGGACCGGCGCGCGGTGAAGCAGATTCTGCTCAACCTTCTGTCCAATGCGATCAAGTTCACGCCCGAAGGCGGCCGGATCGCTCTGTCGGTCAGTGACGAGGGTGCCATGTGCCGAATCGCCGTCGCCGATACGGGCGTCGGCATACCGGATGGGGAATTGGGCCGCCTCGGCAATCCCTTCGTGCAGCTCTCCAACAATTCCGGCAAGCATTCCGGAACCGGCCTTGGCTTGGCGCTGGTCCGGGGCCTGTCCGAGCTGCACGGCGGCTGGATGCGGATCGAAAGCTGCGAAGGGCAGGGCACCACGGCGACCGTGGCGCTGCCCATGCGCAGTCCCGTCGTCGTTTCGCAAGCGGCTTGAACCGTCCGCGGCAATATTTCTATTGGAAACATTGAGGTCCGGCGCAGCCCAGCGGGACAGGACGATGTAGACGCCCGTCGCGACGTCAGAAAAATGCTTGCCTTTCAGGGACTTCGGTTGACGCGGTGTCCTGAAATTGTCACAGTTAATTGGCCGGGGCGGGGGATTCTGCCCTGCGGCATTTCCCTCAGGGGCAGGGGATGATCAAGTCCGAACTGGTTGCAAAGCTCACTGCTCGCTATCCGCACCTGTACCACCGCGATATCGAGCGCATCGTATCGACGATGCTTGACGAGATCACCAAGGCGCTTGCGGCCGGGCACCGGGTGGAGCTGCGCGGTTTCGGCGCGTTTTCCGTCAAGGTCCGCCCGGCGCGGCAGGGACGCAATCCGCGGACCGGCGAGCCGGTCACGGTGGAAGAGAAGCGCGCTCCGTTCTTCCGCACGGGCAAGGAGTTGCGCGAGCGGCTGAACGGCGGCGAAAGCCCGACCGAATAGTCCCGCATCATGCGGCGGAAACCGCATCTCACGACCTGGATCGTCGCTCCGCCGATCGTGTTGCTGGCCGTCTGGATCGCGCTGGCCAACCGGGCACCGGTGGTGTTCAGCCTCGATCCCTTCTCGCAGGACGATCCGGCGCTGGCCGTCCGGTTGCCGGTGTATGTGCTTATCTTCTCGAGCGTGCTGACCGGGATCCTGCTCGGCTGGCTGGTGCTGGGCCTGCGCCGCATCGCGCGGCAGGGGGTGGAGATGGCGCAATCCGCATCGGGCCGGGCGAGGGCGCTCTTGCCGGCGCGGCTGCGCAAGACTAAGACCCCGTCCTCATGAGCATGACTCGAGTTTCGAACCCCGTCTTCGTCGCGCTCGATACGCCCGATCTTGATCGTGCGCTGGCGATCGCGCAGGCGGTGCGGCCGCATGTCGGCGGTGTCAAGATCGGTCTCGAATTCATTACCTCCTGCGGCCCGGAAGGCGTGCGGCGGGTCGTCGAGATCGGTTTGCCGGTTTTTGCGGATGTGAAATTCCACGACATCCCGAACACGGTCGCCGCCGCTTCACGCGAACTCGCAAGACTCGGCACTAAGCTGTTCAATATCCACGCATCCGGGGGTCCGCGGATGATGCGCGATGCCGCCGATGCCGCGCGCGCGTTCGATTCCGCGGTGAAGGTCCTGGGCGTGACCGTGCTCACCAGCCTTGACGACACGGTTCTCGACCAGGTCGGCCAGCAGGGTCCGGCAATCGATCAGGTCGTCAGGCTGGCCCGGTTGGCCAAGCAGGCCACGCTGGACGGCGTGGTGTGCTCGGCCCATGAAGTCGCCGCCTTGCGCCGCGTTTTGGGGCCGGACTTCCTTCTGGTCGTTCCGGGCATCCGGCCGGTCGGCGCCGATCTGGCCGATCAGAAGCGCGTCATGACTCCGGCCGAGGCGCATCGCGCCGGCGCCGACATTCTGGTGATCGGCCGCCCCATCACGGCCGCCGCCGACCCCGGCGCGGCCGCCCGCGCCATCGCGGACGAGCTTGCCGGAACAATGGCTTAATCACACCCCTCGGCTCCGCTTGATTGCCGTTGCGGGAGCGGCCATAAGGCCCCTCCCATGGCGGTTCTGGTTAAAATCTGCGGCATCAACAGCATCGAGGCGGCCGACGCGGCCGTCCGCGCCGGCGCGGATTTCGTCGGGCTGATGTTTCATCCCCATTCGCCGCGCAATCTGCAGCCCGCGCAAGCTGCATCGCTCGCGACGCACCTGCAGGGCAGGGTCCGTCTGGTGGCCGTCGCCAGCGATGCAAGCGACGGCGCCCTGGCTCAAATTGTCGATGCCGTCCGTCCGGACTTTCTCCAGCTCCATGGTGCCGAATCGCCCTCCCGGGTCGCGGAGATTCGGGCGCGGTTCGGCGTGAGCGTCATCAAATCCCTGGCCCTCGCCGAGCCCGGCGACCTCGGCGCTGCGAACGCCTATGAAGAGGCCGCCGACATGCTCCTGTTCGACGCCAAGCCGCCGCCCGGCGCGAGGCGAGAGGGGGGGCACGGCGCCGTCTTCGACTGGCAAATCCTGCGCGGCCGCCGCTTTGCGCGGCCTTGGCTTCTCGGCGGCGGACTGACGGCGGACAATGTCGCGCGCGCGATCGGCGTCAGCGGCGCGCCGGGCGTCGATGTCTCCTCCGGCGTCGAGACGGTGCCGGGCGTGAAGAGCGCCGACAGGATCGCCGCCTTCGTCGCCGCCGCGCGTGCGGCCCGGGTCGGGGCCGCGGCATGAGCCATCCCAATTCCTATCGCACCGGGCCAGACGGCAAGGGCCATTTCGGCGCCTATGGTGGCCGCTTCGTCGCCGAGACGCTGATGCCCAACGTCATCGCGCTCGAGAAAGCCTATGAAGAGGCGCGGCGCGATCCGGCTTTCCAGGCCGAGCTCGACGGCATGCTCAAGCATTATGTCGGCCGCGAGAGCCCGCTTTATTACGCCCAGCGCCTGACCGAGCATCTGGGCGGCGCCAAGATCTATCTCAAGCGTGAGGACCTCAACCACACCGGCGCGCACAAGATCAACAATTGCCTGGGCCAGATCCTGCTCGCCCGCCGCATGGGCAAGACCCGCATCATCGCCGAGACCGGCGCCGGCCAGCACGGCGTCGCCACCGCCACGGTTGCGGCACGGTTCGGGCTTCCCTGCGTCGTCTATATGGGCGAGGTCGATATCGAGCGGCAGAAGCCCAACGTCTTCCGCATGCACCTGCTCGGCGCCGAGGTTCGGCCGGTGTCCTCCGGCTCGCGCACGCTCAAGGATGCGATGAACGAGGCGCTGCGCGACTGGGTCGCCAATCCCTACGACACGTTCTACATCATCGGCTCCGCCGCCGGTCCGCATCCCTATCCCGGCATGGTGCGCGATTTCCAGACCGTGATCGGCAACGAAACCCGCACGCAAATGAAAGAGGCCGAGGGCCGCCTTCCCGATCTCGTCGCCGCCTGCGTCGGCGGCGGCTCCAATGCCATTGGCATGTTCCACCCCTTCCTCGACGATCCCGACGTCGAGATCCACGGCGTCGAAGCGGCGGGCGAGGGCACCGAGACCGAGCATCACGCCGCCACCCTGACCAAGGGCACGCCGGGCGTGCTGCACGGCGCGCGCTCCTATCTGCTGCAGGACCGCGACGGCCAGATCCTGGAGGCGCATTCGATTTCCGCCGGCCTCGATTATCCCGGCGTCGGTCCTGAGCATGCCTGGCTCAAGGACCACGGCCGGGTTCGGTATTTCTCGGCGACCGACAAGCAGGCCCTGGACGCGTTCGTCTTGTTGTCCAAGCTCGAAGGCATCATCCCGGCGCTCGAAAGCGCCCATGCCATCGCTCATGTGATGCGCATCGCGCCACAGATGGACAAGGACAAGCTGATCGCCGTGTGCCTGTCCGGCCGCGGCGACAAGGACGTGTTCTCTGTCGCCGCCGCGCTGGGGGAGAAGATATGAGCGCGCACCGCATCGATCCTCTCCCGCGTGGCGGGAGAGGGGGACTGCGAAGCGGTGGAGGGGGCGGCGGCCCCCACGCCCCCTTCGTCTTGCTTCGCTCGACGCCTTCCCCGCTACGCGGGGGAGGATCAACGGTGCAGACGCCATGAGCCGCATCGCCGCGACCTTCGCCGCGCTCAAGAAGGACAACCGCGCCGCCTTCGTCCCGTTCGTCACTGGCGGCGACCCCGACGTCGAGACCTCTTTCCAGATCCTGTCGCGGCTTCCCGCCGCCGGCGCCGATATCATCGAGCTCGGCATTCCGTTCTCCGACCCGATGGCCGACGGCCCGATCAATCAGGCCTCCTATCTGCGCGCGCTGAAGGCCGGGATGACGCTGCACAAGCTGATCGAGTTGGTGCGCCGCTTCCGCAAGGCCGACGACAAGACCCCGGTGGTCCTGATGGGCGCCTATAATCCGATCCATGCCTATGGCACGGCGCGGTTCATGAAGGACGCCGCCGAAGCCGGCCTCGACGGATTGCTCATCGTCGATGTCCCGGCGGAGGAGGACGAGGTGCTGCGCCTGCCGGCCTCCGCACAGGGCATCGACATTGTGCGCTTCCTGGCGCCGACCACCGATGCGGCGCGCCTTCCGGCGGTGCTCGACGGGGCCGGCGGCTATCTTTACTACGCCTCCATTGCCGGCATCACCGGCACCAAATCCTTTGCCGAAGGCGAGGTGCGGGCCGCACTGGACCGCATCCGCGCCCGCACCGCGCTCCCCGTTACGGTTGGCTTCGGAATCCGGACTCCGGAACAGGCCGGCGGTGTCGCGCGTTTTGCCGATGGTGCGGTGGTCGGTTCCGCCATCGTCGCGCGAATCGAGGCGCATGCGCAGAAAGGCACGAAACCTGCTCAAATCGTGGCGGATGTGATCGAATTCTGCGCCAGCCTCGCGCAATCCGTGCATGCCGCGCGCGCGCCTTCCGTGGTAGGCTGAGGTCATGAACTGGATTGCGAATTTCGTCCGCCCCCGCATCAAGAGCCTGATCGGCGGCGCCGCCCGCAGCGAGACGCCGGAGAATCTGTGGCGCAAATGCCCGTCCTGCGGCGAGATGATCTTCCATCGCGACCTCGCGGTCGCCCAATATGTCTGCCCGCAATGCGGCTTCCACATGCGCATCGGCCCGACCGAGCGCTTCGCGGCAATCTTCGACGCGTCGAGCTATGAGGAGTTGGCCTATCCGGAAGTGCCGGTCGATCCGCTGAAGTTCCGCGGCGAGAAGCGCTACAGCGACGAGATCAAGGCCTCGCGCGGCAAGACCGGCCGCAACGAGGCGCTGACCGCCGCCAAGGGCACGATCGAGGGCATGCCGGTCGTCGTCGCGGTGCAGCCCTTCGATTTCCTCGGCGGCTCGCTGTCGATGGGCGTGGGCGAGGGGCTGGTCCGCGCCATGGACGCGGCCATCGCCGAGAAACGGCCCTTCATCCTGTTCGTCTCCTCGGGCGGCGCGCGCATGCAGGAAGGCATCATGTCGCTGATGCAGATGCCGCGGGTGACGATCATGGTCGATCGGCTGCACGATGCCGGACTGCCCTATATCGTGGTGCTGACCGATCCGACCTATGGCGGCGTCAGCGCCTCCTACGCCATGCTGGGCGATATCCAGATCGCCGAGCCGGGAGCGCAGATCGGCTTTGCCGGGCCGCGCGTGATCGCCAACACCATTCGCGAGCGTCTGCCCGAAGGCTTCCAGCGCGCCGAATATCTGCTCGAACACGGCATGATCGACATGGTGACGCACCGCCATGAGCTGCGCGCCATGCTGTCGCGCGTGCTGCATCTGATGATGAAGCGCTCGCGGCCCCGCGCCCGGCCCGTGGCCGTGCCGACGGTCGTCACCGCCACCGCGACGCGCGTCGTTCCGCACAGCCCGCCGGCAGCGGGCAGCAGCGCCGCGGAATGAGCGTCCAGAACGACGCGGCCGATTTCCGCAGCACCGCCGTCCTCGAACGCCTGCTGGACCTGCACCACAAGAAGATCGATCTGGCGCTCGACCGCATCCTTCGGCTGCTGCACGACCTCGGCGATCCGCACCTGAAGATGCCGCCGACCATCCATGTCGCGGGCACCAACGGCAAGGGCTCGGCCTGTGCCTTCGCGCGCGCCATGCTGGAGGCGCAGGGCCTCAAGGTCCACATGCACACCTCGCCCCATCTGGTGCGCTTCCATGAGCGCATCCGCATCGCCGGCCAGCTTATTTCCGAGGACGAACTGGTCGCCACGCTTGAGGAGTGCGAGCGCGTCAATGCCGGCCGCCCGATCACCTATTTCGAGATCACCGACGCGGCGATGTTCCTTGCCTTTTCACGCCATGCCGCCGACGCGCTGGTGCTGGAAGTGGGGCTTGGCGGCAAGTTCGACGCGACGAACGTCATCGACAGGCCGGCGATGACGGTGATCCAGCCGATCGGCCTCGATCACCAGGATTTCCTCGGCAACGACATCCGCGAGATCGCCGCCGAGAAGGCCGGCATCGTCAAACAGGGCGTGCCGCTCGTGATCGGGCCGCAGGACGATGCGGCGCTGGAGGTCGTGCTCTCGCGCGCCGACCGGCTGAGCGCGCCGGCCTATGTCTTCGGCCAGGATTTCTCCGCCCATCAGGAACATGGCCGGATGGTCTATGAGGATGGTTTCGGCTTGCTCGATCTGCCGCTGCCCAAGCTGCTCGGCCGCCACCAGATCGAGAACGCCGCGGTCGCCATCGCGGCGCTGCGGCATGCGGATCGCGGCTGGGGCGCCGACAAAGCGGTGGAGACGGGGCTGCGCACCGTCGATTGGCCGGCGCGCCTGCAAAGGCTGACGCGCGGACCGCTGGTCGAGATGGCGCCGAAGGGGGCGGAGATTTGGCTCGACGGCGGCCACAATCCGCATGGCGCCGCGGCCGTGTCGCGCGCCATCGCCGATCTCGAAGACAAGTCGGAACGGCCGCTCTACCTCATCTGCGGCATGCTCAGGACCAAGGATGCGATCGGTTTCCTGTCGGCCTATCGCGGCCTCGCCCGCCACGTCGTGACGATCGACATTCCCGGCGAGGCCGCCAGCCTGGGCGCCGGTGCCCTGTACGACATGGCGCGCCATGCCGGCCTCGATGCCCAGCCGGCCGAGGACATGGAAGACGCCATGCTGCAGCTCCAGGCCTGGGCCCGCGCCCATCCCAAGGAACCGCCGCCGCGCATTCTGATCTGCGGCTCGCTTTATCTGGCCGGTCAGGTTCTCGTCGAGAACGGGTAAGCCGGCGCAATCTATCGCAGCTTGGCAGCGTAGCTTTTCTTCACATAGCTGTTGATGAAGCTGTTCAATCCCTGCCCTGAAACCGCGAGGCGCTTCATCTTTTCGACATTCGCCATGCCCGTGATTTGATAATTATAGAGATAGATGGAGTTGTCTCGGAATTGGACCCGAATGGAATCGGCTCCCAGCTCGTACCCCGAGACGCCCGAGTTGCCGGCGCGATTGAGATAGTATTCCACGACGTTCCTCGCGTTTTCGCCGAAGAGAATCGTCGGAATTGTAAGAGGGACCACACTGCAACCATAGCGGGAATTTGAACTTTACTTGACCGATTCCGACATGCAGTCGCGATAGGTGTCGCTCTGCATCTTTGCCTGGTCCGATGCGCTGGCGCCGAGCTCCTTGGCGTCGGCGGCGCGATTGGCGGCCATCGCCCGGCAGCGCACGTCGTAATTGACAGG
>DASWOE010000032.1:0-15105 GCA_036398875.1 Rhizomicrobium sp. | reverse complement strand
GCGGCCTCTTCGTCGTCCGTTGCCGCGGGCGCGACATCGAGGCTGGCGACGGCCACCGGCGCGTTCACGGCGACATTGCGCCACGGTACGCCGGCATGCGCGACCAGCGACGGGTTGCGGCCGATCTGGTCATAGGCCTGATCGAGCAGGTGCATCATCTCCAGATCGCGGCGATGGGCGGTGCGGCCGCCCATGACGACGCCGATGACATGGGTTCCATTGCGCACGACCGACGAAACGAGATTGAAGCCGGACATGCCGGTGTAGCCGGTCTTGATGCCATCGGCGCCTTCATAGCGGCCGATCAGGTTGTCATGCGTGACATAGGTCACGCCGCGGAAGGTGAAGGCCGGCGTCGCAAAATAGGGAAAATACTGGGGAAAATCGTAAGCCAGATGGCGCGCCAGGACCAGCAGGTCCGACGCCGTGGTGATCTGCAGCGGATCGGGAAGACCCGAGGCGTTATGGTAAAACGTGTCGCGCATGCCGAGCGCCCGGGCCTTGGCGGTCATCAGTTCCGCGAAGTGGCTTTCCGTGCCGCCCAGTCCTTCGGCGATCGCGACCGCCACGTCGTTGGCCGAGCGCACCACGATCGCCTTGATCGCCATGTCCACGGGGATCATGTCGCCGGCATAGAGGTGCAGATTGGTCGGCCGCTGGCTCGCCGCATGCTGCGAAATCGGAAGCACGGTCTGCATGGTCACGTCGCCGCGCTTGAGCGCCTCGAACAGCAGGTACAGCGTCATCATCTTGGTCAGGGAGGCGGGATGGCGTTCGATCGTCGCGTTGCGGGCGTAAAGCACGCGCCCGGTCTCGCCGTCGGCGATCAGGGCGGCATCCTTGGCCGGATCCGTTGCGCCCACCGCGATCGGCAGGCGCGCCCGCCCCCGGTGATGGTGGCCGCGCGCAAAGGCGGTGTCGGTCCACGCGGTCAAAGCGAGGCCTATCAGACACGCTACGAACAGTGTTCGCGCGAGAGCGCCGAATCCGACGCGCCGCCGTCTAGGCATTTCAGCCCCACAAGCAAAAACCAGCGCCCCAAACGGATTCGAGTTGACCAAAAAGAGGCTCCTATCGCAATCGGAATCAAAGGCTAACGAGCCGGCATTTACGAAGCGTTAACGATCCGGTCCATCAGGGAAATTTCCCGTCAGGGGGAACCCTTGACGCAGTGCAGCAAAACCTCTTGACAGAATCTGTATTGCACCGCATATAGTTCATGTTGCACCGCAGCACGGCCGCTGGCCACGACGGTGCCACATGAACCTTATCAGGAGTGATCATGATGGCGAAAGCAAAGACGGCCGGCGAGAAAATCAACGGCACCGCGGAGACCTTCGAGACCGCGTTCAAGACCGGAACCGAGGCCATGAAGGCCAATTTCGACAAGGTCGTGAAGAGCTACG
Organism: Rhizomicrobium sp.; assembly: GCA_036398875.1. GTDB lineage: Bacteria > Pseudomonadota > Alphaproteobacteria > Micropepsales > Micropepsaceae > Rhizomicrobium. Next base: position 13,699 of record DASWOE010000032.1, on the reverse strand, counting down.
ACCAGTTTCTGGGCTTCTCCAAGGATACGATGGAAGCCTATGTGAAGGCCGCGAACGTCGCCGGCAAGGGCGCCGAGACGCTGCACAACGAGATCTACGGCTATTCCAAGACCGCGATCGAGGACACGATCGCCAACGCCAAGGCGTTGATGGCGTCGAAATCCGCGCATGAGGCGTTCGAGCTGCAGACCGGCTTCGCCAAGAGCGCGTTCGAAACCTATATCGCCGAGATGACCAAGCTCAGCGAACTCATGGTCGCCACCAGCAAGGAGACCTTCGAGCCCATCCAGGGCCGCGTCCAGGCCTGGGTCGATGTCGTTCAAAGCGCTCACGCGGCATAATCCCCCCGCTGCGAAGGCGTTGGAAGGGCTCGGGAGCAATCCCGGGCCCTTTCGTTTTGCGGGGGTTGCCGCAGTAACCGCGCTGGCGTCAGGCACAAAACGGGGCTTTGCTTCGACCTCTTATCGAATAGGATGGGCATCACCATATCGGATCCATGATGCGGCGACATGAAAGACGGGCGTGACGGACGCGGCCAAAACGGCCAGGGAACACGCGGCGGCGACGGTGGCACCGGCACCGGCATCGTCACCAAGACGCGGCCGAAGACCAAGAAGCCGAGCATGTACAAAGTGCTCCTGCTCAACGACGACTACACGCCGATGGAGTTCGTCGTCCACATTCTGGAGAAGATCTTCAACAAGAACCACGAGCAGGCGTTCGAGATCATGCTGCACGTGCATCGCCACGGAGTCGGAATCTGCGGCGTTTTCACCTACGATGTCGCCGAAACCAAAGTGGCGCAGGTGATTGAATTCGCCCGCCGCCACCAGCATCCTCTACAGTGCACCATGGAGAAGGAGTAGCGCCTGAGATGCCCTCACTCTCGCGAAGCCTCGAACAAGCGTTGCACCGCGCGATCAAGCTCGCGAGCGACCGGCACCACGAATATGCGACGCCCGAGCATCTTTTGCTCGCGCTGATGGACGACAACGACGCGGCCCAGGTGATGAAGGCCTGCAATGTCGATCTCGATGCGCTGCGCAAGACGGTGCAAAAATACGTCGATGAGGAACTGCGCACCCTGGTCATCGAGGACGGGGAAGACGCCAAGCCGACCACTGGCTTCCAGCGCGTCGTCCAGCGCGCCGTGCTGCACGTCCAGAATTCCGGTCGCGAAGAAGTGACCGGCGCCAATGTCCTCGTCGCGCTGTTCACCGAACGCGAGAGCCACGCCGTCTACTTCCTGCAAGAGCAGAACATGACGCGCCTCGACGCGGTCTCCTATATGAGCCACGGCATCGCCAAGCGTCCGGGCATGAGCCAGCAGAAGGCCGCCAAGGGCGCGGACGAAGAGGGCGAGGACGGCGAGCCCAAGAACAAGCAGGGCACCGAGGCGCTCGAGGCCTATTGCGTCAACCTGAACGAGAAGGCCAAGGCCGGCCGCGTCGATCCCCTGATCGGCCGCCTCGCCGAGGTCGATCGCACCATCCAGATCCTCTGCCGCCGGCAGAAGAACAATCCCCTGTTCGTCGGCGATCCCGGCGTCGGCAAAACGGCGATCGCCGAGGGGCTGGCGCGCAAGATCGTCAAGGGCGAAGTACCGGAAGTGCTGAAAAACAGCATCATCTATTCGCTCGACATGGGATCGCTGATCGCCGGCACGCGCTATCGCGGCGATTTCGAGGAACGGCTGAAATCGGTCGTGAAGGAGCTGGAGGCGCTGAAGGGCGCGATCCTCTTCATCGACGAGATCCACACCGTGATCGGCGCCGGCGCGACGTCGGGCGGCGCAATGGACGCCTCGAACCTGCTGAAGCCGGCTCTGCAGGCAGGAACGCTGCGCTGCATCGGCTCGACCACCTATAAGGAATACCGCCAGTATTTCGAGAAGGATCGCGCGCTGGTCCGCCGCTTCCAGAAGATCGACGTGGTGGAGCCGACCATCCCCGACACGATCAAGATCATGATGGGGATCAAGCCCTATTACGAGGAGTTCCACAAAGTCCGCTACACGACGGACGCCATCAAGGCGGCGGTGGAGCTGTCGGCGAAATACATCAACGACCGCAAGCTGCCCGACAAGGCGATCGATGTGATCGACGAGGTCGGCGCGTCGCAGATGCTGCTGCCCGAGTCGCGGCGCAAGAAGGTCATCGGGGTCAAGGAAGTGGAAGACGTCATCGCCACCATGGCGCGGATTCCTCCCAAGACCGTGTCGAAGGACGACACCGAGGCCCTGCGGACGCTCGAATCCGATTTGAAATTGACCGTGTTCGGCCAGGACGCGGCGCTGCATGCGCTGGCTTCGGCGATCAAGCTCGCCCGTGCCGGCCTGCGCGCGCCGGAAAAGCCGATCGGGTCCTATCTGTTCTCCGGCCCGACCGGCGTCGGCAAGACCGAAGCCGCCAAGCAGCTCGCCAAGACGCTCGGCGTCGAACTGCTGCGCTTCGATATGAGCGAATATATGGAGCGCCACACCGTCAGCCGCCTGATCGGCGCGCCGCCCGGCTATGTCGGCTTCGACCAGGGCGGTCTTCTGACCGACGGCGTCGATCAGCATCCGCATTGCGTGCTGTTGCTCGACGAGGTGGAGAAGGCCCATCCCGACCTGTTCAACATCCTTCTGCAGGTGATGGACCACGGTAAGCTGACCGATCACAACGGCAAGAAGATCGACTTCCGCAATGTGGTCCTGATCATGACCACCAATGCGGGCGCCTCCGACGCCGCCAAGGACGCCATCGGCTTCGGCCGCGGCAAGCGGGTGGGCGAGGACGACGAGGCGATCAAGAAGCTGTTCACGCCGGAATTCCGCAACCGCCTCGACGCCACCATCACCTTCCAGGCGCTCAGCCGCGACACCATCGATCATGTGGTCGAGAAGTTCGTGCTGGAGCTCGAAGCCCAACTCGTCGATCGCGACGTGACCTTCGACCTGACGCCGGAAGCCACCCGGTGGCTGGGCGAGAAGGGCTATGACGACGCCTTCGGCGCGCGGCCGCTGGCGCGGGTGATCCAGGAGAACCTGAAGAAGCCGCTGGCCGACGAGATTCTGTTCGGCAAGCTCAAGGACGGCGGCACGGTGCGCGTGCTGCTGGACCGCGAGGCCGACAAGCTCGCCTTCGAGTTCATCACCGAAAGCAACAAGAAGCCGAAGGCCCTGCCGCCCCCGAAGAAGCCGAAGGCGGAGGAAAGCGTCTAAACGGCATGTTCACCGGCGGCTGCCTGTGCGGTGCTTTGCGCTACGAGGCGCAGGGCGCGCCGCCCTTTGCCGGCTACTGCTTCTGCACCGATTGCCGCAAGGCGTCCGGATCCGGGTTCATTCCCTTCATGGGCTTTGCCGCGACGGCGATTTCCTTCACCGGCCAGGCGGTCCAGCACCGGCTCAAGCATGCCGATGGCCGCGAGGCGGTGCGCAATTTCTGCGCCGCCTGCGGCGGTCTGGTGTTCGGCGGCGTGGTCGGGCAGGACGCCATGCACACGGTCTATGCCGGCACGCTCGACGATCCGACCCGGTTCAAGCCGGTCATGGCGATCTTCAACCGCGACCGGCCCGAATGGGTCCCGTTGCCACCGGGCCTGACGGTGTTCGAAGGCATGCCGCAGTGAGCGGGCATCAAGCTGCCGTCCTTGCCGCCCAGAAGGTCCTGGACGACTTCATGGCGGCGTTCAACGCGCGGGATATTCAGGCCTTCGAGGCGACGTTCAATTTTCCGTCCGTCCGCCTCGCATCCGGCACCATGGTCGTCCTCAACCGGGGCGACATGACGCCGGAACGTTTCACCACCGGCGCGCTCGCCGACTGGAATCGGTCGGCGTGGGAACGCCGCGCGGTCATTCATGCCGGTCCCGACAAGGTCCATATCGACACGCGTTTCACACGATACCGCAAAGATGGTTCGGTGATCGGCGGCTTCGATTCGATCTACGTCATCACCAACGAGAACGGCCATTGGGGCGTGAAGGCGCGCTCGAGCTTTGCGCCGTAGTTTTTGCTCGCGCCCGGACAAAATCCGCCGGTTAGCGCCGCATCGAGCCTGCGATCCAGCGGGCGCGGCGGTCGTCATGGGCGTTGTTGATGACCAGCACGGCGTGCACGAAGGCGATCAGCCAGAGCACGAAGCCGGCATGGAAGAAAATGATCGTGACCCAGCACACGATCGACAGGATGTAGAGGATGAAATTGAACAGCGCCGACACCGGGCGGCCGGCGAACAGCAATGCCAGCGGCGAGCAGAAGATGGCGATCAGATAGATCATGGCAAGGATATAGGCATGTCCGCGCCGGCTACAAGGGATTGCCGTAATGCTGCACACTGGGGAAATTCTCATAGAAGCCGTGCAGCGCCTCGCGCCACGGGCCGTAGCGATCCGAACCGCGGAAGCCGACCGTATGGGCCTCCACCGTGCTCCACCACACGAGCAGCAGATAGCGGTCCTTGCTCTCGACGCAGGGCCGCACCTCCATCTTCTGGAAACCCTGTGTCGCCTCGATCAGCGGGCGCGCCTTGGCGAGCGCGGCTTCGAACGCGACCGACTGGCCCTTCCTGACGTTCAGGACGGCGTGCTCGACGATCACAGCGCGGCCCGGATCTTCTCGGCGACGGGCAGAAGCGCCTCCGGCTTCATCATGGCGCGGCCGTGGAGCTTCAGGTCGAGGCCGTGCGCGCGCGGCAGGATGTGAAAGTGCAGGTGCGGCACGCTCTGTCCCGCCGCCGTTCCGTTGAGCTGCACCAGCATGATGCCCGGCGCCGCGAAGGCCTTCCGGACCGCTGCCGCGACCGTCTGCGTGGTCCGAATCGCGGCCGCCGCGCCTTCGGGCGAGCAGTCGAAGATCGTTTCGGCCGGCTCTTTCGGGATGACCAGCGTGTGGCCCTCCGCCGCCGGCATGATGTCGAGGAAGGCCAGGGTGAGATCGTCCTCGAAAATCGCGATCTTGGGCAGCTCGCCGCGCAGGATTTTGGCGAAGACGTTGTCGGGATCGTAAGCCATCACTCTTCCTCCGATGCCGGGGCCTTGCGGAACGGGCCGCGTTCGGCCAGCTCTTCGATATGCTCCGCGACCGCCAGTCTTTCGCGTTTCAGATAATCGTTCACGGCACGACTGAGCCCTTCATGCGCGATGAAATGCGCGCTGTAGGTCGGCGTCGGCATATAGCCGCGCAGCAGCTTGTGCGCCCCCTGCGCGCCGGCCTCGACCTTGTCGAAGCCGTGGGCGATCGCGTAGTCGATCGCCTGATAATAGCAGGTCTCGAAATGCAGGAACGGCACGAACTCCGTGCAGCCCCAATTTCGCCCGTAAAGGACGCCGCCGCCCGAAAAATTGAGCGCGCCGGCGATGTACTTGCCGTTGCGCTTCGCGAAAATGAGCACGATCTGCGTTGCCATCGCGGCGCCGATGCGGCTGAAGAAGTCGCGGGTCAGATAGGGCCGGCCCCATTTGCGTCCTCCCGTATCCATATAGAAGTCGAAAAAGACGTCCCACACGCGCTCGGTCAAATCGCTGCCGCTGAGCCAGTCGAATTCGACCCCGGCGTCGCGCACGGATTGCCGCTCCTTGCGCAAATTCTTGCGCTTGGACGACGACAGCTGCGACAGGAAATCATCGAAGGTCGCATAGCCGCGGTTCAGCCAGTGAAATTGCTGGTCGGTGCGCTGCAGGAAGCCGACGCGGCCGGCCGCCGCCCACTCCTCCTGCGTCAGGAACGTGATGTGCAGGGACGAGGCGCCGAGCTCCTTGACCGCGGCGGCGCCGGTCGCGAGCAGCGCCTCGCGGATCGCATCGGGATCGACGCCCGACGCCACCAGAAAGCGGCGGCCGGTCACCGGCGTGAAGGGCACCGAGGCCTGCAGCTTCGGGTAGTAATCGCCGCCGGCGCGTTCCAGCGCATCGGCCCAGGATGAGTCGAAGACGTATTCGCCCTGGCTGTGGTTCTTCAGATAGGTCGGCAGCAGGCCGACGATGCGCGCGTCCCGCTCGATCACCAGATGCGCCGGGCGCCAGCCTGTCCGCGCGGTTGCCGAGCCGCTCTCCTCGCAGGCCACGAAGAATTCGAAGCGGGTGAAGGGGTGCGGATCGGGCGCGCCTTCCGGATTGGCGCAGGCGTTCCAGGCCGCCGCACCGATATCGGCAGCCCGCCCGGCGACCCGCGCGGTAAAGTCCCCCGTCACGCGATCTCGATCACCGCCTCGACTTCGGTTGCCACATTGCGCGGCAGCGAGCCGGCGCCGACCGCGGCCCGCGCATGGCGCCCGGCATCGCCGAACACCGCCACGAACAGGTCGGAGGCGCCGTTGGCCACTTCGGGATGTTGGGCAAAGCCCGCTACCGCATTGACGAACACGGTCACTTTGACGATGCGCTTGACGCGGTCGAGATCGCCGCCGCACGCCGCCTTGGCCTGGGCGATGACGTTTATGGCGCAAAGCCGGGCAGCGGCGTTGCCGTCCTCCACGCTCAATTCCCCGCCGATCGTGCCGGTATATTTGAGGCCTTCCGCGGCGAGCGTGATCTGGCCGGAGATGTAAGCGAGGCTGCCGCTCACCACATAGGGCACATAGCTCGCCACCGGCGCGGGCGGCGTCGGCAGCACGATGTCGAGCTCTTTCAGGCGATCTTCGATGCGCATGGTGTCCTCTTCCGTCAAAACATTAACGCGGCCCTGCGTGGCGCGCTATAAGCGAACATGACCAAACGGCTGGATGCCGACGATCCGTGTCCCGCGCGCGACGGCTATGCGATGCCGGCGGAGTGGGCGACACATGCGCGCACCTGGATGTGCTGGCCGTGCCGCACCGAGGCCTGGGGCGGGCCCGAGGGGATGCTGCGCGCAAAACAGGCGACGGCGCGGGTGGCGCGCGCCATCTCGACCTTCGAGGCGGTGATCATCGCCGTGCGTCCCGCCGATGCCGCGGAGGTCAAGCTCGCGACCTCGGGCCGGGTGCAGATTTTCGAAGTCCCGCTGGACGATTCCTGGGCACGCGATATCGGGCCCACCTTTCTGGTATCGGCCGAAGGCGCGCGCGCCGCGGTGCAGTGGCGGTTCAACGCCTGGGGCAACAAATACCAGCCCTGGGCGGAAGACGCGCAATTCGCCAGCCGCGCGGCGCGGTTGTCCGACGTTTCGGTCTACGCCGCGCCGTTGGTCTGCGAGGGCGGGGCGATCCACACCGATGGCGAGGGCACGCTGATCACGACCGAACAATGCCTGCTCAACGCCAATCGCAATCCGCATCTCGACCGCCAGCAGGTGGAGGAGCGGCTGGCGCTCTACACCGGGGCACGGCGGGTGATCTGGCTCGGCGAAGGGTTCAGCGACGACGAGACCGACGGCCATGTCGATAACATCGCGTGTTTTGCGGGCCCGGGCCGCGTCCTTGTCGGTGTGCCGGCGTCGCGCAGCCATCCCGACTACGTGCCTGCGCTCGAAGCGATCCGGCGGCTGAAAGCTGCGCGTGACGCCCAGGGCCGCGCGATCGAGGTCGTCGAAGTCGAGCAGCCGCGCCAACCCGCCGCGGACCGGCGCGGCAGGCCGCTGCAGGCAAGCTATGTGAATTTCTATCTCGCCAATGGCGGCGTGGTCATGCCCGGCTTCGACGATCCCAATGACGAGCCGGCGCGCGCCGTGCTGGCCGACTGTTTCGCGGGCCGCGACATCCTGCAGATTCAGGCGCTGGACATCGTCGCGGGCGGCGGCGGCATCCACTGCATCACGCAACAGGAACCGGAATGAGAAACGTCACCTTCGCCGCGACGCAATTCGCGTGTTCGTGGGATCGCGATGCGAATATCGCCAAGGCGACGGAACTCGTGCGCGCGGCGGCGGCGCGGGGCGCCAACGCCGTTCTCATTCAGGAACTGTTCGAGACGCCCTATTTCTGCCAGGACCAATCGGCGCAGCACTATCGGCTCGCTGCGGAGTTCCACGGCAATCCGCTGATCGCGACGATGGCGGAACTCGCACGCGAGCTCCGCGTCGTTTTGCCCGTCAGCTTTTTCGAGCGCGCCGGTCATACGCACTTCAACTCCCTTGCCATGATCGACGCAGACGGTACCGTGCTCGGGCTGTATCGGAAGTCGCATATCCCCGATGGGCCGGGCTATCAGGAGAAGTTCTACTTCGCGCCGGGCGATACCGGTTTCAAGGCATGGCGCACGCGCTATGGAACCTTCGGCGCCGCGATCTGCTGGGACCAGTGGTTTCCCGAAAGCGCCCGCGCCATGGCTTTGATGGGGGCAGAGGCGCTGTTCTACCCGACCGCCATCGGCAGCGAGCCGCCGCCGGCGCCGCCGGTCGATAGTCGCGACCATTGGCGGCGGGTCATGCAAGGTCATGCCGGTGCGAACTACATGCCGCTGATCGCGTCCAACCGCATCGGCACGGAGAAGGGGCAAGTGGCCGAAATCAGCTTCTACGGCTCGTCCTTCATCGCCGGACCCACGGGCGAGATCGCGGCCGAGCTGGGCCGCGGCGAAGAAGGTATCGCGACCGCGGCTTTCGATCTCGACGCCGTCGCGCTGGCGCGTGCATCGTGGGGGCTGTTCCGCGACCGGCGGCCCGATCTGTACGGTCCGCTGATCAGTCATGACGGAGGGAAGCGATGATGCGTCCGGTTCTGCTTGCGGCTCTCGGCACGGCGATGATCTGCGCCGCGCAAGCCGAACCGGTCGATCTTGTGTCGCATCGCGCGCAATATGAAGTGACGCTGGCGGCGACCCGCCCCGGCGGCATGGTCGCGGTGCGCGGCCGCACGGCGATCGAATTCCGCGATGTCTGCGCCGGCTGGACCACCACGCAACGCTTCATCGCCGACATGACCGACGGCAAGGGAAGCGACGTGCACAGCGATTTCATCGTCTCCTCGCGCGAGGACAAGCTCGGCAAGCAGATCCGCTTCAAGGTTCGCAATATCGTCAACGGAAAGACCACCCAGCGCTTCGACGGCGTGGGCGTGCTCGCCTCGGCCGGCGGCGAGGTGCGGATGAGTTCGCCGCGCGGGCAGCATTTTTCGCTGCCCATGGGCACCTTGCTGCCCACCCAGCACACGCTGGCGATCCTGCGTGCCGCGACCACGGGCATGACGTCGTTCCACGAGACCGTCTTCCAGGGCGGCGACCGCACCGAGTTGTACGACACCGCGACCGTCATCGGGCGGCCGGTGCCCAAGGACCGGCTGATCGACGACCGCGCCGCGGATGGCGATCATCTCCTGGCCGGCCTCAAGGCCTGGCCGGCGCTGATCAGCTACTTCCCGCACGATTCGACGGGCGAGGCGGCGGATTACGAGATCGCCTATCGTCTTTATTCCAACGGCGTGATTTCTTCGATGTCGCTGATCTATCCGAACTTCACGATGAAGGCGGATCTGGTGAAGCTGGAGAAACTACCGTCGAAGTGCTGAGCGGGCGCGGCCCTTGACCAGCGCCGCGCCGCCGAATTTCGCCCGCACCTTGTCCATCGCGCGCTCCGCAGCGGCCCGCCTGCCGGTGCCGTCGTCGATCAGGTCGGCCGGATCGCAGGCGCTTTCGTCTTCGAGCTGCGCGATGCCGACGCCAAGCAGGCGGAACGCGGTGCCGTCGGCCTCGCGGCGAAGCGCCCAGCGCGCGGTGCGGAATATCCGGTCGGCGAGCTGCGTCGGCGTGTCGAGCGAAATGCTGCGCGTGCGGATTTTGAAACCGGCGGTCTTCAGTTTCAGCACGATGGTGCGGCCGCCATGGCCCGATGCCTTGGCACGGGCCGAGACACGCTCGGCCTGGCGCCACAGGATCGCCTCGAGGTCCTCGAACGCCGCGATATTGGCGTCGAAGGTGGTCTCGGACGAGATGCTCTTCAATTCGCCGTCGGGATCGACCTTGCGGCCGTCCTGCGCATGCGCCAGGCGATGGAGCCACAGGCCGGTATTGCCGTAGCGCTTCGCGAGCTCCTTCACCTCCATATCCTGGAGCTGGCCGATGCGGGTGATGCCGTCCTTGGCGAGGCGGCCCTGCAGCGCGGCGCCGGCGCCGCGGATCGTGCCGACCGGCTTGTCCCGCAGGAACCCGACGGCTTCGGCCTTGCCGATCACGGCGAAGCCGCGCGGCTTGTCGAGTTCGCTGGCGAGCTTGGCGAGGAACTTGTTGAAACTGAGGCCGATGGACACCGTGATGCCGACTTCGCTCTCGATGCGCCGGGCAAGGCGCGCCATGAGCTTTGCCGGCGAAAGTCCGTGCAGCATCTGCGTGCCTGACAGGTCGAGGAACGCCTCGTCCAGCGACAGCGGCTCGACCAGCGGCGTCAGGTCCAGCATCATGGCGCGGATGGCCTTGGCGGCGGCGGTGTATTTCGCGAAGTTGGGCTTGATCACCACGGCCTGCGGGCAAAGCTCCAGCGCCTTGAACATCGGCATCGCCGAGCGAACGCCGGAAATCCGCGCCACATAGCAGCAGGTCGATACGACGCCGCGGCGCGAGCTGCCGCCGACGATCACGGGCTTGTCGCGCAGCCCGGGATCGTCGCGCTTTTCGATGGCGGCGTAGAACGCGTCGCAATCCATATGCGCGATGGCAAGCATGTCCATCTCGTCGCGGGCGATCAGCCTCACGCTGCCGCAGGTCTTGCAGCGCCGCGCCTGGGGCGCCGCGTCGGCAAGACAGTCGCGGCAGAAGGCGCTCATCGCAGTTCGGCGGCTTCCCTCTCGCTCCACAGCCAGGCGGCGCCGCGCACCCCGCTGGAATCGCCATGGCGCGCCTTGACGATGCGCGAAGCGCCCTCGGGCGTGAAGGCATAGGCTTCGACCCGGCCCGGCAACTCGTCATAGAGCGCATCGATATTGGACAGTCCGCCGCCGATCACGATCGCATCGGGATCGAGCACGTTGACGACGGAGGCAAGCGAGCGGGCGAAGCGGTCGTAGAAGTCTTCCATTGCGGCGCACGCCGCAGCATCGCCTTCGGCCGCGGCGGCGGCGATGTCCGGTCCGAGCCGGTCGTGCCCGGTGCGGCGCTTGAAATCCGCGGCGAGGCCGGTGCCGCTTATCCAGGCTTCGATACAGCCGCTGCGTCCGCAATAGCATTTCGGCGCCGTCGCGAATTCTTCGGCCGTCGGACGGGGCAGGGGATTATGGCCCCATTCGCCGGCGATGCCGTGCGCGCCGTTGAGCACGCGGCCATGCACGCTGACACCGCCGCCGCAACCGGTGCCGACGATGACACCGAAGACGATTGCGGCGCCCGCGCCGGCGCCGTCGCTTGCTTCCGACAGGGCAAAGCAATTGGCATCGTTGGCCACCCGCACCGGCCTGCCGACCGCCGCGGCGAGGTCGCGGTCGAGCGGATGGCCGATGAGGCGCGTGGAGTTCGCATTCTTCACCAGGCCGGTGGCCGTACTGATCGTGCCGGGAATGGCGACGCCCACCGTTCCCTTCGACGCAAGTTTGCCGTCCGCCGCCGCGATCAGCTCGCGCATGGCGCGGATCGTATCGGCATAGGCGGTGCGCGGCGTCGCCACGCGCTCGCGCAGGACCTCGCGGCTGCCATCGAGCGCGACGATCTCGATCTTGGTGCCGCCGAGGTCGATTCCCAGTCTCACAATCCTGCCTCGCTCAGCTTGTCCTCGATGAAACGGTGCGCATCGGTCCAGTGTTCGGCGCGCAGATGGGCATGCGCGGCCGGCGGGAGCAATGGTTTCAGCCTGTCGTCGCCGATCAGATGGATGCGCCATATGTCGGGCGCGGCCTGCGCGGCCGAGGCGAGGTTCTGCGGGATGTCGTCGATGAAGAAGGCCGGCCGCCCGGCCGACGCGGCCAGGGCACGGAGCGCGGGACCTTTCAGGCCGCTATTGGCCACCAGGGGCAGGTCCAGGCCGATGGCCGCCAGATTGCGCCGCCGCGGCGCCGCCTGAGCCGGTGAAATATTCGTCAGCACCACGACGTCGAGGCGATTCCGCAGACTCGCCAGCGCCGCCTGAGCACCTTCGACGAGTTCAAGCGAATCGAGTTCGCGGCGGAACTCATCGAGCAGGGCCGTTACCTCCACGTCGAGAATCGGTGCGCCATCGGCCTGACGCTTCACGTTGCCGTGCAGCCGATAGCAGGACAAGTCGAGGAACAGGCCGCCGGTGCGCAGGAACCGGTCGAAGCCATCGACGAAGCGCAGAATCACTTCGTCGGCGTCCACGACCAGAAGCGGCCGGCCGGGCGTCAGCCGGGCGACGGCGCCGCCGATATCGAAGGTATCGCTCACGGGCCGCCCAGGGTGTGGCGGGCGATGTGAATCGCCTTCGGATCGTGTAATCCATCGTCGCAGAAGGCGAGCAGAAGCTCCTCATCCGTCAACAGAAAGTCGAGAACGGAGACAAGGAAATCGGTCTCGCCGGCGCGCGCGTGAGCCGAGGCGGGATCGAGCCCCGAAAGGTCCGCGAAGCGCTGAAAGGCATCCTGCCGCGCGGCCAGGAAGGCAAGCGCATCCAGCGCCAGGGTCGCGGCGCGGTCGCGGTCTCCGCGAAGGGGTGTTTTGGCCATTCGTCCGGGGAAAGGGTTCACGCGTCGCAGTGTAGCGGACCGGCCATGCCGCTGCGACAGGGAATGCCGCCTGCCGCCGGTCGCGTTCCCACCGAATCCTCGCAGAAAGGGCGGAATGTCATGACCTTGGCGCGGCGCGGGCGGTTTTCGTCAAGGGAGCGTTAAGGGTTGGCGCCTAATACTAACCATTGCGAAGCCCTGGGGTGAGCCGTACCGGTACGGCATCGCCATTGGTCGGCCGGCGCAGCGGAGAGCATTCATGGACGCCAAGACCAAGACCGTGCTGATCGTCGAGGACAACGAACTCAACATGAAGCTGTTCCACGATCTGCTGGACGCCCATGGCTACAACATCCTGCAGACCAAGGACGGCATGGAGGCGCTCGACATCGCGCGCGAACATCGCCCCGATCTGATTCTCATGGACATCCAGCTGCCCGAAGTCTCCGGCCTGGAAGTCTCCAAATGGCTGAAGGAAGACGATTCGCTGAAGACGATCCCGGTCGTCGCGGTCACGGCCTTCGCCATGAAGGGCGACGAGGAAGTGATTCGCCAGGGCGGTTGCGAAGCCTATATCTCAAAGCCGATTTCCGTCACCAGCTTCCTGGACACGGTTCGCCGGTTCATCGGGTAGGACCCAGCCATGACGGCGCGCGTTCTGGTCGTCGACGACATCCTCTCCAACGTCAAGCTCCTCGAAGCGAAGCTGACGGCGGAATATTTCGAGGTCGTCAGCGCCTTCAACGGACTCGAATGCCTGGCCAAGATCGATGCCGCGGCGCCGGACATCGTGCTGCTCGACGTCATGATGCCGGGCATGGACGGGTTCGAGGTCTGCCGCCGCATCAAGAACAATCCCAAGACCGCCCATATCCCGGTGGTGATGGTCACCGCCCTCGACCAGCCCTCCGACCGCGTCGCCGGCCTGGACGCCGGCGCCGACGATTTCCTCACCAAGCCGGTGGACGATGCCGCGCTGTTCGCACGGGTGCGCTCCAGCGAGCGGAGCTGGCTGCACAGCCGCAGCGCGTCGTAGTTCTGCAGCCCGAGCGACACGATGATCAGGTCGAAATTGCCGTCGGCGGCATGGAACACCGCCTCGGACGGATTGCCTTCGACCTCGACATGGTGCTGGCTCGACAGCATGTTCTGCAGCCGCTCGGCGGTCGAAGCCCGGTCGTCGATGATCAGGATGCGGC
>DASWOE010000031.1:0-3237 GCA_036398875.1 Rhizomicrobium sp. | reverse complement strand
TCCGCAAGCATCTGGCCTGGTATGTCGAGAGCGCCGGCGTGCCGGCAGCGCCCGAGGCGCGGCGCCAGGCCAAGGCGCGGCTCTGCCGGCTGACCGAGCCGCACGCGGTCGAAGCGGCGCTGACCGCGCTGTGGCGCGCGGACTTCGCCCTCGCCGCCTGATGGCCGCGTTCGTCTACGTCCTTCTGAGCCGATCCAAGCCCAAGCGCACCTATGTCGGCTGGACGCTCGATCTCGAGCGCCGGCTGGGGCAGCACAATGGCGCCGGCGGCGCGAAATTCACCCGCGGCGGGACCTGGCTGCTGATCTATGCCGAGCGTCACCGCACCCGGAACGGCGCGATGCGGCGCGAGGTTGCCCTCAAGCGCGACCGCAAGTTCCGCGCCTTGCTGCGCGAGCGATAAAAAACCCCCGGCCGCCCCGGTCAATTTGGCCAGTTGTGTCGCGTAAAATCTGCGGATAATCGTGGGCAGGATGGGGCGCCCGCCCACTTTCCCGCCAAGGAGCATGACCGATGGCCGTCCGCACCACGCCGCCCTTCCGCGCCGACCATGTCGGCAGCTTCCTGCGCCCGCCGGCCCTGATCGAGGCGCGCGAGCGCCGCCAGCGCGGCGAGATCGACGCGGCCGCGTTGCGCGCGGTGGAGGACGAGGCGATCGCGGGCATCGCCGCCTTCCAGGAGAAGCTGGGCTTTCACGCGATCACCGACGGCGAGTTCCGCCGCAAGTTCTTCCACACCGATTTCCTGCTCCAGCTCGACGGGATCGAGGAGCAGGGCGGCATGGAGGTCGCCTTCAAGCATGCCGCCGGCAAGGACGTGAACTTCGCGCCGCCGAAAATGGTGGTCACCGGCAAGGTCGCCCACACCAGGCCGATCCAGCTCGCCGATTTCCAATACCTGAAGTCGGTGACGAGCCAGACGCCCAAGGTCACCATCCCCTCGCCGACGATGCTCCATTTCCGCGCCGGGCGCGAAGGGATCAGCGAGGCGGTCTATCCCGACATGGCCGAATTCTTCGCCGACGTCGGGGCGGCCTATCGCAAGGAGGTGAAGACGCTCACCGATGCCGGGCTGACCTTCCTGCAGCTCGACGACACCAACCTCGCCTATCTGTGCGACGCCAAGCAGCGCGAGAACGCCCGCAAGCGCGGCATGGACCCGGACGACGCGCCGCGGCTCTACGCCAAGCTCATCAATTCCGCCATCGCCGAGGCGCCGGAGTCGCTGGTGACCGGTGTCCATCTGTGCCGCGGCAATTTCCGCTCGAGCTGGGCGGCCGAGGGCGGCTACGAGCCGGTGGCAGAGGTGATGTTCAACGAGCTGAACATCGACGCCTTCTTCCTCGAATATGACGATCCGCGCTCGGGCGATTTCGCGCCGCTGCGTTTTGTCCCCAAGGGCAAGACGGTGGTGCTCGGCCTCATCACCACCAAGCTCGGCGAGCTGGAATCGCGCGACGACGTCCTGCGCCGCATCGACGAGGCGGCGAAGTTCATGCCGGTCGACCAGATGGCGCTGAGCCCGCAATGCGGCTTCTCCTCGACCGTCCACGGCAACGACATCGCGGTCGAGCAGCAGGCGGCCAAGATGCGGCTGGTGATGGAGGTCGCCCGCGAGGTGTGGGGCGACGTGTAAGGCCGCGGATCGCAACCGGCTCCCGTCTAGCCGCGGCCCACGAACGGCATCCGGGTCGCCATCACCGTCATGGTGAGCACATTGGCGTCGAGCGGCAGGCTCGCCATGTAGAGCACCGCGCGCGCGACGTCATCGACATGCATCTGCGCTTCGCGCGCCAGCGTGCCGTTCGGCTGCGGCACCCCGATCTTCATGTGGGACGTCATCTCGGTGTCGGCATTGCCGATGTCGATCTGGCCGCAGGCGATGTCGAAGGCGCGCCCATCGAGCGCCGTCGCCTTGGTGAGGCCGGTGATGGCATGCTTGGTCGCGGTGTAGGGCGCGGAGTTGGGGCGCGGCGCATGCGCCGAGATCGAGCCGTTGTTGATGATGCGGCCGCCGCGCGGGGTCTGCGCCTTCATCAGGCGGAACGCGCCCTGGGTGCAGAGGAACGGGCCGGTCAGGTTGGTATCGACCACGCGCTGCCATTGCGCCGGCGGGAGCTCCTCGAGCGGCAGCGGCGGCGCGCCGGTGCCGGCATTGTTGAACAGAAGGTCGAGCCGGCCGAACTCGCTCTTCACCACGTCGAAGAGCGCCGCGACCGAGGCGGCGTCGGACACGTCGGTCGGAACGCCGCGCATCCTTGCCTTGCGCCCGGGCGGGATGCCCGCGTCGAGCAGCAGCAGGATGGTCTCTTCCAGCGCCGCCGGCCTGCGCCCCGCCAGCACCACGTCGTAGCCGTCTTTGGCCAGCGCCAGGGCCACGGCGCGGCCGATGCCGCTGCCCGCCCCGGTCACCAGTGCAACCCGATCCATGGAAACCATCCTCTCAACCAACCGGGATTCTGCCACAAATTGCGCTAGAGTGCGGTATCGCTGCGTGGGAGACGATGGTGGGACTATTCTGGTGGCTGGCACCCGTGGCCGTTGCGGTGCTGGGTGTTTTGTTCGTGGTCGGCGGCTTTGCCGGCTTCCTGCGGCGCGAGCCGGCCGCCGGCGCGCGGCGCGTGGTGGGCGGAACGACGGCGGCCGCCATCGGCCTGGCCTTGAGCCTGGTCGGCCTCAACACCCAGCTGTTCACGCAGCTGACGCATGAAGGCCCCGTCGCCGAGGTGCGCGTCAAGGCGGCCGATCCGGCACAGGGCAGATATTTGGTCACGGTGCACCGGCTGGACGGCAAGATCGCGGATCAGAGCTGCACGCTGCAGGGCGACGAATGGCTGATCAGCGGGCGGGTCCAGAAATGGAAGGCATGGGCCAATGTGCTCGGGCTCGACGCGACCTATACGCTCGACCAGCTCTCGAACAAATATTTCGACGCGGCGCGCGGCAATGGCAGGCCGATCACCTCCTGCGATCTGGCGGGCAAGCCGGAGGCGAACGCCTATGTGCCGGATGCGTGGACGAAATGGCTGCTGGCGCATTTCTACACCGTCGATCGCAAATTCGGCGACGCGAACTACATGCCGCTGGCGGATGGCGCGGTCTACAAGGTCGTGATCACCCAGTCCGGCTTCAATTCCGAGCCGGCGAACGACATCGCCGCCAAGGCCAACGAGGCGCGGCCCTAAGGCGCGCCGGCCTCCGTCTCCGCCGCGAGCGCGACAGGGGGCGGCGCGGCGAC
>DASWOE010000030.1:0-7087 GCA_036398875.1 Rhizomicrobium sp. | reverse complement strand
CCGTTGATGACGATCGGGAACGCCGACGGCGTCGAGCCGTCGAATTGGAAATTGTCCCAATGGATCAGGAAGGCGGCCGCCGTGAAGGTCTGCCCGAACACGGTGCCCTTCAGGCCGGCCTCGTAGTTGGCCGAGGTGTCGGGCTTGTAGGTCAGATAACTCGGCAGCGAGGCATAGATGCCGACCAGGCTGATGCCGTTGGCGCCGCCGTGGCGGAATCCCTCCGCATAGGTCGCATAGGCCATCAGATCCTCGCCCAGCTTGTAGGAGGCGTTGGCCTTGTAGATCGTTCCCTGGGTGCTGGTGGAGCTATCGGCCGATGCGCCGCCCAGCGGGTCGGCCGGGTTGGTCGAGCACGGCTTGCCGCAATAGGGCAGCGTCTGCGCGAACTGCGTGCCGACCGTCTGCCAGAAGGTGCGCGCGCCGCCCGTCACCTGCAGGGCCGGCGTCACATGCCACGTCAACTCTCCGAACAAAGCCCGGTCGCTGAATTGGGTGCGCTGGTTCAAGGTATAGATGACGTCGGGCATGGTGGCGTTGTTGTGCCCGAACGGCCCGCCGATGCCGGGCAGGACCGTGGTGTCGAACGCGCTGAGGCCCGGCACCAGGTCGAAATTGGTCCGTCGTTGCGACTGGTCGGCATAGTATCCGCCGACGACATAGTCGATCGGCTCGTCCCAATTCGAAACCAGCCTCACCTCCTCGACCGTGCCGTTGTTGCCGGTCGTCATCCGGTCGCGCTGCATCAGGCGCGGATAGAACGAATAGGCATAGGCGAAATTGCCGGACGCGGCGCCGTTCGAGACTTCGTCCAGGCCGGATTCGTCGAGGATGGCGTGCGAGGCGACGTTGTAATAGGACGTCGATGAGGTCAGGCTCGCGAAGCCGAGATCCGCCGCGACGTCGAGATCGAGCACGTCCGTGCTGCGATCGCTGGGCTGATTGAGATAGGCGCTTTGATCGTACCGCGTGTTGGCCGGGAAGACCGCGCCGCCATCGGGCCAGACATGTCCGCCCGCGGCGCCGAAGACGTTGGGAAACAGGCTGCCGGGAAAGTTCTTCGCGGAGTTGTCGATCATGCCGCCGGCGAAGGTCGGGTTGGTCGCCTGGGGATTGTCGGAATGGTTGCGCTGATGGGTGTAGTTCACTTCCGCTTCCAGCCAGTCGGTGACCTGGCCGCGCAATTCGACGCGCGTCTGCTCCGCATCGGTGGCGTTGATGCCATGCTGGCGCGGCAGAACGACGAACCCGCTGGCCAGATTGCCCGCCACGCGCGGCACCGGAACGCCGGCGGCATCGAGCTGGACGAGGCCGTTGCCGTCGATGAAGCCCGCATTGTTGTCGAGGGCCACCACGACGCGCAGGGCAAGCCTGCCCTCCACCAGCGGCAGGTTCACCATGCCTTCCAGCGATTCATTGGGCGCGCCCGCATTGTCCGTGCCCGACAGCGATACCGTGCCGCCGAAGGCGAAGCTCTCGTAATCGGGCCGGTTCGGAATGAAGCGGATCGTTCCGGCGAGCGACCCCGAGCCGTATAGCGTGCCTTGCGGCCCGCGCAGAACCTCGACCCGCTCGATGTCCGTCAGGCGCAGCGGAAAGAATATCGGCGTCTCGCCGTAATAGGTCGCGACCGGCGGCACGGTGCCGAACGTCTGGCCGCCGCCGTCGGTGGTCTTGTTGGCGTTCAAGCCGCGCATCACGAAATTGCTGTTGTTGCCGGAGGTCTGGCCGGCGGTCACCAGGCCCGGAATGGCCTGGGTGAGCGTGGACATGTTGATCGCGCCGCTTGCCGCGAGATCTTTGCCGCTATAGGCCGAGATGTTGTACGGCACGTCCTGCACCGACTGGGCGCGGCGCGACGCCGTGACCACGACGGTTTCGATCGAGTCGGCGGCGGCGGCAAACGTCGGAACGATACATGCGGTGCCCGCCAGCAACGCAGATATAAAGCAACTGTTCCTGCGGTTCATGAAATGCCCCTTCTGTCACCCGGCCCGACAGCATCGTCGCGCCGCGACGCGGCCGCGGCCATATCACAGTTGTGACATGCGTCTGCCGCGCGACCGTCACGGCGCGCCGCGCAATTGGGCCCGAGGCCGTCACGCCGGAGCGTCGGCCGCGCCGCTGCGCATCAGCGCTTCGAAGAACAACGCAAAGAGCGCCGATTGCGAGGTGACGCCGAGGTTGAGATAGATCTGCTTCATGTGGTTGCGCACGGTGCCGGAGGAAATGTTCAGGAAGCGGCCGATGGCCTTGGCACCATGCCCCTTCAACAGCAGGCGCATGATCTCCAGCTTGCGTTCGCTCAGCACATCGCTGCCGAACTGCGCGAAGGTCGCGGCGAACAGGCGGTGCGCTTCGCGATCGGCGGCGGTCTGCGAGGTATCGCCGGCGCTCATGCGCGACCACAGGCGCTCGGCGACGACTTCGACCAGGGGCTGAACCGCGACAAGGCGGCCGACATCCGATTTCTTGAACGGCGCGCTTCCCGTCAACCGCATCAGGCAGACATGGGCGGCGACATCGTCGGCCAAGCGGACGAGAAACGCCACCTCGTCGATCACGCCGGAGTACCGGTAATATGTCTTGTAGTAGTCGCCGCGCCGGAATTCGTCGGCCGCGGTGTCCTTGAGCGCGATGCAGACGGTCGGGTTGCTTTGCAGGAACAGGCTGTAATTGGGATCGAGCAGATAGGCGCCTTCGACATATTGCCGGTCGCGATCTTCGGAGGCGGCGTTCAGAAGCGCGATCGGCGGCGCCGACCGCCTGAGAAAGCCGACATAGGCCGCGTCCGCCCCGACCAGCGCCTGCAGATGATGGCAGAGGCGCTCGGCGATCGCACCCGGCTGCTCGCTGCGCAGGCAGGACGCGATGCCGGCGGACATCAGGGCGAATTCCTCGAGCAGCAGGCCGGGGGCGCGGACCGCCTTGGCGGCGCGCGAGGACGCTGCGGACCTCCGGCTGCCGCCGAGCGGCGGCCTCGTCTTCTTGCCGGCGATCTTGGTTTTTCTCGACATGGAGAATCCAGCCTCCATGCCCTGGGTCCCGCGATTTGCGCCCATCTTACGGGAAGAGCCGCGCTTTCGCACCGGCGCTCAGACGGCGGCGTGCGGCAGGGCCAAGGACGCGGTCCCGTTCACGCGGTCGGCGGCAAAGGCCGGGATCAATGCCGCGACGAGACTGGCGACGAAAAACGCGATCGACACGAAGAACGCGGCCCGATAGCCGCCATTGCCGAGCATGAAGGCGAAGACCGCCGGGCCGAGCGCGCTGCCGATGGTGACCGGAAGATTGGCGGCGGCGGCGAGCCGGCCGCTGCGGTCGAGATCGGACTGGATGGCCTGAAGATAGGGCGTGATGAAGCACCAGGCGACGGTGAACACCGTCGTCCCGAACGCATAGCTGGCGATGGAAGGCGGACCGAACAGGAACACCACGATCGACATGATGATGCCGATCAGGCTCACGAGTGTGGGGATGACGCGGCCGATGCGGTTGCCCAGCCACATCAGGAACAGGCTTGCCGGAATGCCCGCCAGGGTCACGGCGGCCAGGACCTGCGAGAGCAACGCCTCCGGGTGGCCGAGCGACATGCCGAAGAGTTGCAGGTAGATCCACGGCCCCATGACGGCGATGGCGAACAGCGTCGGAGCGGACACGGCCAGGAACCAATAGACGATCACGGTCCGAGGAAGCGCCCGCCGCGCCGGTACGGTCGCCGGCGCGACGCGCTTCACCGGAACGTCGCCGCCATTGAGATTGAGCAGAGGCGTGAACGCCGCCGAAATCGCCGCCAGGACCAGGAGCAGCACATAGGGCGCCGGCGGGCCGATCAGGGACTGGACGTAAGGCACCGCCATGATCATCGGCGAAATGAAGACGACCTGCAGCAGCATGAAGGCGCCGAAACCGCGGTCGGCGCGCTCCAGGCGGGCCAGCCAGTTGGTCACCGCGACCAGGATGAAGCCGTGACCGAAGCCGCTGAACAGGCGCAGCAGGGCGAGCCATTCGGCGCCATGGACGAAGATGCAGCCGACGTCGCACAGCACCGAGACGGCTATGCCGAATCCCACCAGACGCGAAACCGCGAACCGCGTCAGGAGGAAAACGGCCGCGAACTGGCCCAGGCCCGCGCCGACGGAATTCAGCGTGGCGACATACCCCGCCAGGCGCACATTCATGCCCGGGCTGGTCGCCCAACTCGTCATCAGGATGGGCAGGATGCCGCTTATGCTGATGCTGTAGACGCCGATGACGCCGACCAGGATCATCACCAGAAGGCTTTCGGGATCCAATCCGGACCACCATTTGCCCGCGCCTTTGTGCGGCCCCTGCGGCGAAGACATCGGTCTATCTCTGTGCCTGCCGCCAATCGGCGGCGATGAAGGGCATGGCCGGCGCCGCCGGCGGAAGGGATTTTCCGGCGATCAGATCGGAGACCTTTTCGCCGATCATCATCGTGGGAACGTTGAGGTTGCCGGTCACGATGCCGGGCATGATGGAGGCATCGGCGACGCGAAGGCCGCCGACGCCGCGGACGCGGCATTGCGGATCGACCACCGAGCCGTCGTCGCTGCCCATGCGGCAGGTGCCCGAAGGGTGATAGGCGGTGTTGGCGCGGGCCCGGATGAAGCCGTCGATCTCGGCCTGCGTCTCGACGCCGGGACCGGGCAGGACCTCGGCGCCGCGGAAATCCTTCAGGGCCGGCTGCGTGAGGATCTCGCGCGCCAGACGGATGCTGGCCCGCATGCCGCGCCAATCGTCCTCGGTGCTCATATAGTTCGGATCGATGGCCGGCGGCTCGCGCAGGTCGAGCGAGCGCAACGTCACCGTGCCGCGGCTCTCCGACCGCATGGTGCCGACATGGACCTTGAAGCCGTGTTCGACGGCGGTCCTGCGCACGGGGTCGTTCACGCCCATCGGAATGAAATGAAGCTGGATGTCGGGATATTCGATGCCCGCCATGCTGCGGATGAAGCCGCCGGCCTCGTAGTGGTTGGTCGCGGCGGGTCCCGTCCGGTTCGCAAGCCATTGCGCGCCGATGAGCGCCTTGCGCCAGGGACGCGTCTCGCGATAGAGGCTGATCGGCTTGAGGCAGCGGTATCCGACCAGCACCTCGACGTGATCCTGCAGATTGCTCCCGACCTGCGGCACATCGGCGACGACGGCGGCGCCGAGGCGGCGAAGCGCGTCGGCCGGACCGACGCCGGACGCGAGCAGGAGCTGCGGCGTGTTGATGGCGCCGGCGCTGAGCACGATTTCGCGCGCCGCATAGGCGGTCTCGCGCCGCCCGTTCCGCAGATAGGCGACGCCGCGCGCGACGCCGCGCTCGAACACGATGCGCTCCGCCAGGGCGCCGGTCGCGACCGTCAGGTTCCGGCGCGCCATGGCCGGGCGCAGATAGGCGAACGCGCTGCTCGCCCGGCGGCCGCGATCGACGTTCATGTCGTAACGGCCGATGCCTTCCTGGCGATGGCCGTTGACGTCCGGCGTGTAGGGATAGCCGGCCTGCAGCCCCGCCTCGATGAACGCCTGCGTCAGAGGGTTTTCGCATTTGCCGGTGACGACGCGGACCGGGCCGCTGTCGCCGTGATAGTCGTCGTGCCGGTCCGCGTGATTTTCGAGGCGCCGGAAATAGGGCAGCACGTCTTCATACGACCAGCCCACCGCGCCGCGCTGCGACCAGCGATCGTAGTCGAGCGCGTTGCCGCGGATGTAGACCATGCCGTTTATCGAGGAGGAACCGCCGAGCACCTTGCCGCGCGGCGTCCAGAGCCGGCGGCCGTCCAGCGCCGCCTGCGGTTCGGTCATGTAGTTCCAGTTGCACCAGCGATTGTTGAGCAGCGTCTCGATGCCGGCGGGCATCCGGATGAAAAGATTGCGGTCGGCGGGACCCGCCTCCAGCAACAGCACCGTGACGTCGGGGTCTTGCGTCAATCTCGCCGCGATCACCGCGCCCGCCGAGCCGGCCCCGACAACGATGTGGTCGTAAGGCGTTTCGCCGCCGCGCGATTCGCTCATTTGTCATATCTCCGGTCGTGACTGTAGGGTGACGGCCGGCCGCGCGCACTGCCCCATTTGAGATATTGGCAAAGCGAGGGCCGCAACCCAGGCTGATGCCGCATCACGCGGCTGCCTATCGATCCTGCGGCGGGCGCCGGCACCATCATTTTTCGGAGACGACAATGGCGCGGTTCGAAGACATCAAGCTGATGGACAAAGCGGGGCTGGTGCGCCGCGCCGACGCGCCGCAGCTGGTGTGGGGCGACGACGAATGCGGCTTTGTCCCCGATCTGCTGCATGTGTCGTGCGCGCAGATGGACCTGCTGGCCTTCCGCCTGCCGCCGGGCGGGCGCTATACCGCCAGCGGGACGAACCGCGCCGTCTATCGCACCGATGTCGCGATGTACGTCCTGCAGGGCCAGTTCACCGTGCAACTGCCGGAGAGCGGCGAGGTCGCCGTCGTCGAGGCGGGCGAACTGATGCTGCTGCCGATGCGCAGCTTCCACTTCGGCTACAATTTCTCCGACCGCGAATTGTGGGTGATCGAGGCGATCCCCAAAGTGCCGCCGCTGCCGACGCCCTACACCGGCACCTTTCCGGTTCCCGGCCTCGGCATCGATGCGAGGGGCCTGAAGGATTTTCCGCGCTCGCGGCCCGAGGCACAGGCCAAGATCTGCGTCATCGGCAGGTCCGCGGCGTGCAACGTGATCCTGGGCAGCGACCGAAAAGTCCTGATGCGCGTGCTGGCGAGCTGCGAGAACGTGTCGGTGGCGGTGTTCGACCTGCTGGCCGGCCAGCGCAGCGAGACGTTCCGCTGCGAGAAGGACGCGACGCTCTATGTCGAACGCGGCCGCCTGCATGTGCGCATCGCGGCCGAAGGCCTGTGGGACGAGATGAACCCGGAAGACGCGTTCTTCCTGCCGGCGGGCTGCGAGTGGCAGGTGTTCAACGGCGGCGACAAGACCGCGAGCGCGCATTTCGCGCTGGCGGGCAACTTTGCCGCCAACCTCACCACGGTGTGAAAGAGCAAGCGCAGGCCCCGCGATGACGGACGTCGACAGCCAGTTGCGCCGCGCCGGGGAGG
>DASWOE010000029.1:0-20070 GCA_036398875.1 Rhizomicrobium sp. | reverse complement strand
GTGCCGCGCCGCGTCGCGTTTCCCGGTCCGACCGTCGCGCGCAAGGGCGCCTGTGAGCTGCGCGAAGCGGCAAAGGCGCTCGACCTGGACATCGTGCTCGTCGGCAGCGCGTTGGAAGCTCCGGATTTCTGGGAGGGGGTGCGCGCATGCCCCGCGCCTCCGGAAAGCTGGCTCGATGGCGTCGCGGCGGTGGTGCAGCCCGCCCTGCTGGAAGATGCGCCGCGCAAGCTTCTGCAAGCGCTGGCGCGCGGCGTGCCCGTCATCGCGACGGCGGCCTGCGGATTGCCGCCGCAAGAGGGACTGACGCTGGTGCCGGCCGGCAACGGCGACGCATTGACCGCAGCGATCGGGGCCGTCTTGGCTTAGGCCGCCCCCCTTCGTCATCGCCGCCCTTGTGGCGGCCATGACGATTTGAACCATGGATTTGGCCAGTCCCAATGGCCGGACGCCCTACTTCCGCCGCTTGGGCTTCTTCGCCGCCTTCTTCGGCAGCGCGCGGCCGGCGACGGCGTCGAGCTTGCGCAGGAGCCTTGGATCGCGCCTGTCCGGCGCGGTCATCAGCGCGGTGTCGAGCATATGCTCGATCCCCGGCGACGGCCGGTGCTGCGGCCCCAGCTTGCCGGCGACGTTCATGATCAGCTTGCGGGCGTGATCGGCATTGGCATGCATCACCTTGACCACCGCATCGACGGTGACGTGGTCGTGGTCGGGATGCCAGCAATCGTAATCGGTCACCATGGCGACGATGGCGTAGGGCAGCTCGGCCTCGCGGGCGAGCTTGGCCTCGGGCATCGCGGTCATGCCGATCACGCTGCAGCCCCAAGACCGGTAGAGATTGCTCTCGGCCAGCGAGGAGAATTGCGGCCCCTCGATGCATATATAAGAGCCGCCGCGGGCGTGCGCGATGCCCTCTTCCGCGCAGGCGACGGCAAGCTGGCCCGCGATGTGCGCATCGACCGGATGGGCCATCGAGACGTGGGCCACCATGCCGGGGCCGAAGAAGCTTTTCTCGCGCGCATAGGTGCGGTCGATGAACTGGTCGGCGATGACGAAGGTGCCGGGCGGCAATTCATCCTTGAGCGAGCCGCAGGCGCTGACCGAAATCAGGTCGGTGACGCCGACACGCTTGAGGACATCGATATTGGCGCGGTAATTGATCGAGGACGGCGTCTGGACGTGGCCGCGGCCGTGGCGCGGCAGGAAGACCAGATCGGTGCCCTTGTAGCTGCCGAACAGCAGCGCATCGGAAGGCGCACCCCAGGGCGAGGCGATCTTCTTCCAGCGCGGCTTTTCGAGACCGGGAATGTCATAGACGCCGCTGCCGCCGATGACGCCGAGAAGGGTCTTGGTCATGCGGGATTCCCGATATGGAGAGCGGCGCGGCGGAGAGACATCGCCCCGTCATGCCCCCTCCACCGCTTCACGGTCCCCCTCCCCCGTTGCGCGGGAAGGAATATCAATGCGCGTCTTTCCACACCTTGCGGTAGGAGAGATAGAGCAGGCCCGAGAGCACGATCAGGAAGATCATCACGCCCACGCCGATGCGGTGGCGGTCTTCCAGATGCGGCTCGCCGGTCCAGGCCAGGAAGGTCGCGACGGCATAGGCCTCATCCGCGATCTTGCTGGGCGCGCCATCGACGAAGGTCACCTGGCCGTCGGCCAGCGGCGGCGGCATCGAGATGTTCCAGCCGATGAAATAGGGGTTGTAGTACTTGTTCGCCGTCACCTTGAAGCCGGCGGGCGGCGCCTCGTGGAAGCCGGTGAGCAGCGAATAGACATAGTGCGCCCCGCCGGCCCGCGCCTTCTCGATCAGCGACAGATCGGGCGGCAGCGCGCCGCCATTGGCGGTGCGGGCCGCTTCCTCGTTCGGGAAAGGCGGGGGGAAATGATCGGCCGGCGTGCCGGCACGGGTGAGCGGATTGCCTTTGTCGTCCAGCGTCTCGCCCTTGTCGTTGGGGCCGGCCAGAACATGATAGCCGGCGGCGATCGCCTTCATCTGCGCCTCGGTGAAGCCGGGGCCGCCCGGCTCGTCCAGCGTGTGGAAGGCGACGCGGTTCAGGCTGTGGCAGGCCGAGCAGACTTCCTTGTAGACCTGCAGGCCGTGCTGAAGGTCGGCGCGGTTGAACATGCCGAACGGGCCCTCGAAGGAGAAGGACACGTCCTTGAGCGGCTTGGGATCGCCGTCGGCGGCCGCCGCCGGCTGGAACAGCGCGAGGCCGAGGGCGAAGCCAGCGAAAAGGGCGAAGCGCATGGATGTCCTCACTCGGCTGGCGCGGCGCTGGCGCCGAGCACGGATTTGGCGATTCCGTCGGGAAGCGGCTTGGGCGTCTCGATGATGCCGACGAGCGGCATGATCAAGAGGAAGAAGGCGTAGTAGTAGATGGTGCCCAGCCGCGCCACCCAGACCAGCGGAACGCCGACCAGCGTCGCATCGACGCCCTGCGAGCCGCAATAACCGAGCAGCAGGCAGTCCACCACGAACAGCCAGAAGAACTGCTTCATCAGCGGGCGGAAGCGGTTGGAGCGCACCCGGCTGGTGTCGAGCCAGGGGATGAAGGCGAGCACCAGGATGGCGCCGCCCAGCACCAGCACGCCGACCAGCTTCTGCGGGATGGAGCGCAGCATGGCGTAGAACGGCAGGAGGTACCATTCGGGCACGATGTCGGCCGGCGTCACCAGCGGATTGGCCGGGATGTAGTTGTCGGGATTGCCGACCAGGTCGGGCGCGAAGAACACCAGGGCGGCGAACAGGATGGCGAAGAGCGCGACGTAGAACGCGTCCTTGACGGTGTAATAGGGGTGGAAGGGCAAGGTGTCCTGCGGCCCCTTCACGTCGATGCCGAGCGGGTTGTTGTTGCCCGGCACGTGCAGCGCCCAGATGTGCAGGCCCACCACCGCGGCGATGATGAAGGGCAAGAGGTAGTGCAGCGAGAAGAAGCGGTTCAGCGTCGCGTCGCCGACCGCGAAATCGCCCCACAGCCAGGTCGCGATGTGGCTGCCGACCTTGAGGCCGCCGCTGATCTGGTCGAGCGAGGAGAACAGATTGGTGATGACGGTCGCGGCCCAGAACGACATCTGGCCCCAGGGCAGCACATAGCCCATGAAGGCGGTGGCCACCATCAGCAGATAGATGATCACGCCCAGGATCCAGAGAACCTCGCGCGGGGCCTTGTAGGAGCCGTAATAGAGGCCGCGGAACATGTGGATGTAGACCGCGAGGAAGAACATCGACGCGCCGTTGGCGTGGATGTAGCGCAGCAGCCAGCCATAGTTCACGTCGCGCATGATGTTCTCGACGCTGTCGAAGGCCAGGCTGGAGCCCGGCACCGAGCCCACCATCGCGCTGGTGGTGAAGTGCATCGCCAGCACGATGCCGGTCACGATCTGCACGCCGAGGCAGAAGGTCAGGATGGCGCCGAAGGCGTACCAGAAGTTCAGGTTCCTGGGCGTCGGGAACGACAGCATCGTGTCATGCGCGAAGCGCAGCAGCGGCAGGCGCGAATCAAGCCAGCGGGTGAAGCCCGACTGGGGCACGTAGGTCGATGGACCGGACATCGAAAAGGCTCCTCAACCGACTTTGATGCGTGTGGGCGACAGATAGGCGTAGGTCGGGATCGCAAGATTCTGCGGCGCCGGACCTTTGCGGATGCGTCCCGCGGTATCGTATTGCGAGCCGTGGCAGTGGCAGAGCCAGCCGCCGAAATCGCCTTCGAACGCCGTCGGCGTGCAGCCCAGATGGGTGCAGACGCCCGAGACGATCAGCCATTCCGGCTTGGTCTCGCGATTGGCGTCGGTGGCGGGCGCGTCGTCGGGCAGGTTCTCGTTGCGGGCCACCGGATCGGGCAGGTCCGACAGCGCGACCGCGCGCGCCTCCGCGATCTCCTTGGGCGAGCGGCGGCGCACGAAGAGCGGGTGGCCGCGAAATTTGACCGTGATCGACTGGCCGACCTGGATCGGCGCCAGATCGACCTCGATGGACGCGAGCGCGAGCACGGCGGAGCTCGGATTCATCTGGTCGATGAAGGGCCAGACGGCGACGGCGGCGCCGACCGCGGCCATCGCGCCTGTGGCTACGTAGAGAAAGTCGCGCCGCGTGGGTTCGGCGGTCGTGCTGGTGGCCAAGGCTTCACCCTTTATTCGTTCGTGACGCTCGGGGCGGCGGGAATTCGGCGGTCGCGCTCCCCCCGGGACTCATCTGCGCGCGCCGCTTTGCGGTCGGTAAAATAGAGAGATGGATTTGGAGGGTCTTGCGGCACGATGACGCATAAAATGCCGGAAATTCACAGACTTGGCGCGAAGTGACGCATCAGCATTCGAGCACGGCGAGATATCCCTGGCGGCCGTAGTCGAGGAGCGCGCGGTCGCGCGTCATCACCGTGAAGCCGTATTCGCGCGCGGTCGCGGCGATGACGCGGTCATAGGGGTCGTTGTGGATGCCGCCGGGCAGGAGCGCCGATTCGATCAGCAACTCGGCAGACATTTCGGCGCGGGCGATTCCGGGTTGACGCATGAGTGCGCCGAACCAGCGCTGTGGCGTGAGAGGCGATTTGAAGCGCCGCTTTCGCGCCAGGGTACCCACTTCCAGACCCGTTATCGGCGAAACATATGTCGCGACGCCTGCGATAAATGCATCCGCCAATGCCTTGTCGGCAGGCGCCGGGAGCGTGCCGTCCAGGAGCCAATGGCAGGCGCAGGTATCGAGCAGATACGGGGCCGTCACGGATTCTTCTTCATGCCGGCATCGGCCAAGTCCGCGGTCCGATCGGCCGCGGCTTCCCATTCCGCAACCTCTTCCGGATCGGAACTGGCGATGTCGTAGCCCGGCTCGATCGTGACCATGCCCTTCAAGGCGCCGCTTGCCGGATGGCGATCGGCTCTTTGGCGCGAATCCGGCGGCGCGGGTTTGAACATGTTCGGTTCCTCCCGAAGGCCCGATGGACGATTTTCGACGCGCCGAAACACCAGCCTGCGGCCCGCCACATCGACCCGCTCGGTTCTATAGCCGGCGTCGAGCCAGACCTGAGTCATCACATTGTTCGACGTGCTGTTGCTCCACCACGCCTGATGCTTCTGCGACGCGGGAAGTTTGACGCCGGTGACCCGTTCGATCTCGGCGAAGGTCATCGGCACGAGGTCCCGGTCGTGCCCTCGCAAATAGGCTCCCAAACGATCATATTTGGTCACGCGTAACTTCCTTTATGGAATTTCCTATAAGGGAAATTCCAGCTTTCGTCCATGGAACCGCTATGCGACTGATCCTGTTCGAGCCGGATATCCCGCAGAATTGCGGCAGTTTGCTGCGGCTTGGCGCCTGTCTGGGCGTGGGGGTGGATATCGTGGAGCCCTGCGGCTTCGTGTTCGGGGACGCGCGGCTGCGCCGGGCGGGCATGGATTATCTGGCGCGCGCCGACTATGTGCGGCACCCGTCCTGGGCGGCGTTCGCGGCGCAGCATCGCGGCCGGATCGTGCTTCTCAGCGCCAAGGCAAGCCTTGCATATGCGGATTTTCAGTTTTCCCCCGACGACGCCATCCTGCTCGGCCGCGAGAGCGCCGGCGTGCCCGATCACGTTCACGAGGCTGCCGATGCGCGCTTGCGAATTCCGATGAAATCGGGACTTCGTTCGATCAATGTGGCGCAGGCGGGCGCGATGGTGCTGGGGGAGGCCCTGCGGCAGACGGGGTTGTTTCCATGACGGCAGCCGATGAGAGCAGCGAACGCAAGGCGCGCGCCCGTGCCTGGTTCGAGAGCCTGCGCGACCGCATCTGCGCCGAATTCGAAGCGATCGAGCGCGATTACACCGGCCAGCTGGCGGACCGCCCGCCCGGACGGTTCGAGCGCAAGGCCTGGACGCGGCCGGGCGAGGACGGTCAGGACGCGGGCGGCGGCGTGATGAGCGTGATGAAGGGCCGCGTGTTCGAGAAGGTCGGCGTCAATGTTTCGACCGTGTACGGAAAATTCTCGCCGGAATTCGCCGGGACGATTCCGGGCGCCGAAGAGGACCCGCGCTTCTGGTCGAGCGGCATCTCGCTGATCGCCCATATGCAGAACCCGCATGTTCCGGCGGTGCACATGAACACCCGCCACATGGCGACGACGCAGGCATGGTGGGGCGGCGGCTCGGACCTGACGCCGATGTTTCCCAACGAAGAGGATGCGCGCGATTTCCATGCTGCGCTGCAGCGCGCCTGCGACGCGCACGGCCCGGACTACTATGCCCGCTTCAAGAAATGGTGCGACGAGTATTTCTACCTACCCCATCGCGGCGAGCCGCGCGGGGTGGGTGGAATCTTCTACGATCGGCTGGACAGCGGCGATTGGGAGGCCGATTTCGCCTTTACCCAAGAGGTGGGACTCGCATTTGCCCGCATCTATCCCCAAATCGTCAGGAGGCGAATGGAGTTGCCCTGGACCGCGGCCGACCGCGATCACCAGCTCGTGCGCCGCGGCCGCTACGTGGAATTCAATCTTTTGTGGGACCGTGGAACGCAATTCGGCCTGAAGACCGGCGGGAACATCGATGCCATCCTGGTTTCGATGCCGCCGGAAGCGCGCTGGCCCTGAATCCGCTTTCGTCGAGGTAGATCTTTGGACTTCCTGTTCAGTCATGGCGGCTTGTTCGCGCTGCTTCAGGTCATGCTGATCGACGTCGTGCTGGCGGGCGACAATGCGATCGTGATCGGCATGGCGGCGGCGCGCGTGCCGCTGGTCGTGCGGCGCAAGGTGATCTTCTGGGGCCTGGTCGCGGCCGTCGTGGCGCGCATCGTGCTGGCGAGCGTCACCGTGCAACTGCTGGAGGTCATCGGGCTGATGTTCGCCGGCGGCGTCCTTCTGCTCTGGGTGTGCTGGAAGCTCTATCGCGACATTCGCGACGCGGCGCAGGAGAAGGCCTCGCTCGAAGCGCTCAACGCGTGCGCGGACCGACTGGGCGGGCCGTACAGCCCGGAGGCGAGCGCGGCGATGGTGCGGCGCGCCGTCATCCAGATCGCGGCCGCCGATCTTTCGATGTCGCTGGACAATGTGCTGGCGGTCGCCGGCGCGGCGCAGCAGCACTATGTCGTGCTCGCCATCGGCCTGATGCTGTCGATCGGCCTGATGGGCGTGGCCGCGAGCGTGATCGCCAAGGTGCTCAACCGCCATCCCTGGATCAGCTATGCCGGGCTTTTCATCGTGCTCTATATCGCGATCAAGATGATCTGGCAGGGCGGCATCATCGTGATGCACGGCATGGCGGCTTAGGCCAGGCGGAGCAGCACCGCCGTCGCATCGTCGCTTTTCTTGAAGCGCGGGAATTTGTGGCCCTGCGGATCGGCATCCTCGATCTCGCGCAACTCGTCCGCAAGGATGCCCAGGCCCTTGGCGATCGCCTTGTCCATCAGCGTGTGCGCGCTGTAGCGGCCATAGTCGCTGGCGATGGCGAGGAAGCCGTCGGAGGCGAGCAGCAGATGGCTTCCGGGCGGCGCCGGGACCGACGCCTGGCGGACATGGTCGGCGGCGCGCGGTTCGGGCGTGAAGGCCCAATGCGAGCCGCTGTTGATGTGATTGCGCGCCGCGCGCAACGCTTCGAGGAATTCGGGGAGGTTGGCGCGCGAGGCCGGCGCGACGCCCTTCTCCTTGGCGAGCTTCGCGGCGCGGCGCGATTCGGCGGCCTTCTTGTCGAAGGCCTCGCCCACCACTTCGACCGGCGCGCCCGGCCGCGCCACCAGCGCGACGCAATCGCCGAAAAACAGAGCCTCGAAGCCGGCCGGGATGGAAGACACGAACATCATGGAGGCGGAGGGTATCTGCCATTTCTCTTTCGGCGCCGCGCGGCGCAACGCCTCGAAGGATTTCTGCGCGTCGCCCAGCGCATGGCGCAGGGCGTCCAGCGGCGCGTCGCCGTCGCGCATATGCGCCATCAAGCGGCGCGCCCCGAAATGCGCGATCCAGGCGGCGTCGCTGTCGCCGGGCATCAAGGGATCGCCGAGGCTGGTGGCGCCGTCGAGCACCACGGCGGCGGTGTCGATGTGGCCGAACGCATCGTCGTTCGGCTTGTTGGGATCGCCGGAAAGGGAGAGCGTGTCGAGGACGGTAAAGAGCATTCAAAAATCCGATCTGAAGAGCGCGGACACGACAACCGCGTCATCGCCGTCGCATGGCGTCATCCGGGTCCGCCGCGCGCGGCGGACGACAATCTCGGCCGGGTCGTCAGACCCGGCGTTTCAATACACCATCGCCTGCACCACCGCCTTGAGGCGTTCGGCAAGGGAGAATTCGTCGTCGATGAAATCGGCGTCGATCCACCAGTCTTCGACTTCTTCCAGGATGCGGCCGATCAGCGGACCCTGCGGCACGCCGGCGAGCATCACCTCGCGGCCGGTCAAGGGGAAACGCGGCCGTTCCCAGGCGTCCGCGACGGCCAGCAGCATGCGCCACCGGATGGCGTTCGAGGCCTTCGGATCCTCGGCCCATTTGAGGAAGACCCGGTCCTTGAAGCGCGGCGCCCCCAGCCGATAGAGCAGCTTGCGCACTTCCTTCACCGAGAGATAGGAGACGATCTTCTCGCGCGCGCCGGCGATGTCGGCGAGCCGGTCGGCCTGGGCGTTGGAGAGCCGCCATTCCCGCGCGACGCTGCGCGCCTCGTCCGCATCGTCCGGCAACAGCGCGGCCAGCCGCAGGACCGCATCGGGCGCGAAGAACGCCTCGGCGTCGATGGTCGCCAGGCGTTCGAGGCGATGCAGGTTCAGATGGCCGGTCAGCACATCGGAGAGGATGCCGGACGCCGCCATCTGGCGCAGCCCCGGCGCCGGATCGGGCGCTTCCAGGAGGCGCAGTATCTCCTTCGCGACCCGTTCGCCGGCGAGCAGCGTGAGGCCGCCCTTCTCCGCCGCCGCCGCATGCAACGCGTCGGAATCGAGCGCGCCCTTGCCGTACCAGGCGTGGAAGCGGAACAGGCGCAGGATGCGCAGGTAATCCTCGCGGATGCGCGCCGCCGGATCGCCGACGAAGCGGACGCGGCCGGCCTCCAGATCGGCGACGCCGCCGACGGTGTCGTGGATCGTGCCGTCTTCATCGGCATAGAGCGCGTTCATGGTGAAGTCGCGGCGCTGGGCGTCTTGGGCGTAGTCCGTGGTGAAGGCGACGACGGCGCGGCGGCCGTCGGTCGCCACGTCGCGGCGCAGCGTGGTGATCTCGAACGGCTTGCCGTTGGCGAGGGCCGTGACGGTGCCGTGCTCGATCCCGGTCGGCACGGCGCCCAGGCCGGCGGCTTTCAAGCGGCGCGTCACCTCTGGCGGCACAAGCGGCGTGGCGATGTCGATGTCGGCGCCGGGACGCCCCAGCAGCGCATTGCGCACCGCGCCACCGACGAACCTGGCCTCGCCGCCCAGCGCCGCGAACACCGCGCGGGTCTGCGGCGCGGTCATCCAGGCATGGCGGGCGGCGTCGAGCTTCACTTCTTCTTCTCCGGCGGCGGGATAACATAGCCCGGAACGACCTTGCCGTTCACCACATGCGGCGCAACATAGGTGCCGACGGTCGGCTCGCCTTCGGTGAAGCCCCAGGCCAGGAAGCTGGCCGCCACCAGCACCAGCCCGGCGATGATCAGCAGCATCCAGGGATGGCGGCGGCCGACGGGTTGCGGCCGCAGCCGCGCCAGCAGCAGATAGGCGCCATAGGCGACGAAGGGCAGCGCGAACAGCAGCAGGCGCTCGAGGATGGTGCGGGTCATGGCGCGCCGATGCGCTCGCCGAAATCGATCAACATCGCCGCCGTCGCCCCCCAGATGTAATGGCCGTCATAGGTGAAGGCGTTGAAGGTCCGCATCACGCCGCGGAATTCGCGGGTCTCGCGCTTGCGGTTGGCGGGATCGAGCAGGAAGGCCAGCGGGACCTCGAAAATCGCGGCGACCTCGCGCTCCTGCGGGCTGAGCGCGAAGCCTTCGCTCAAGACGCCCACCACCGGCAGGATGGCATAGCCGGTGCCGGTCTCGTAGGCGTCGAGGAAGCCGGCGACGGTGACGAAAGCCGGCTCGATGCCGGTCTCCTCCTGCGTCTCGCGCAAGGCGGTTTCCACGAGCGAGATGTCGTTCGGCTCGGCGCGGCCGCCGGGGAACGACACCTGGCCGGCATGGCTGGAGAGATGGTCGCTGCGCTGGGTGAGCAGCACCTTGGGCTCGTCCCCATAGATCAGCGGCACCAGCACCGCGGCGGGGGTGAGATCGGGACGCGCGGCGGGACGGTTCTGCGGATTGAGGTCGTAATCGCTGCGCGTGGGGCTGAGCGGCAGCATCGGCGGCTCGCGCAGGAGGCGGGCGCGCAACAGTTCCAGCCCGCCGCGGGCGATGCGCCGGCCGATGGTCGGTTCGGGGCGCGCGCTCATGCCGCCCGCCCGAGCGCGAAGTACCGCCCGCCGCTCCACACGCCCAGCGTGCCGTCCGCGCCCGGAACCGCGAGATCGGCGAGCTGATAGAACACCGGCCGCGCGATGCGGGCCTCCAGGCCTTTGCGGACATGGACGTAGGGCGCCGGCTCCTGCGTCGCGGGATCGGTCTCGACCCGGATCGGATTGTCCGGTCCGGCGACGGCCTCGTCGCCGACATTGGTGGTGAAGACGAGCGACTGGGCGCGGCCCTCGCCGGCAACGTCCATCAGCACGGCCACGAAAGGCGCGTCCTCGACCACGATGCGCATCTTCTCGGCCGGGGTGACGAGCACGTAACCGTCGGGATCGCGGCGCAATATGGTGGAAAAAAGGCGGACCAGCTCCTTGCGCCCGATCGGGCTGCCCTGGTGATGCCAGGTGCCGTCGCGCGCGATGCGGATATCGATGTCACCGCAATGGGCCGGATGCCAGTTTTCGACGGGCGGCAGGCCGCGGCCCCGCGCGGCGTCGCGCTGCAGGCTCGCAAGGCCCAGGGGGAGTCCGCCGCTCGTCATGTCCATCCAGCTATCACAGCCCTGTGCGGTGCGGGCGTTTTCCTTGTTGCGCCGGGGTCGGCGCGGTAGATAACGGTCACGTCCCGGCGCATCCCAAACCAAGATAGGGTGGGCAAAAGGGACCGGCAACCAAGCATCCAGGCATCCTTGATGAACGATATTGTGGCTGACAGCACCGGCGCCGCCGCCCACCTGGAGCGCGCCGCGGCCACCCTGGCCAAGGTGCGCGACGCCGTGGGCAAGGCGATCTTCGGCCAGGACGCGGTGATCGAGCAGACGCTGGTGACGCTTCTTGCCGGCGGCCATGGCCTTCTGATCGGTGTGCCCGGCCTGGCCAAGACCAAGCTGGTGGAGACGCTGGGCATCGTGCTCGGCCTCGACTGGAAGCGCATCCAGTTCACCCCCGACCTGATGCCGACCGACATCATCGGCTCCGAAGTGCTGGAAGAGGACGGCGGCAAGCGCGCCTTCCGCTTCATCGCCGGGCCGGTGTTCGGACAGCTCCTGATGGCGGACGAGATCAACCGCGCCTCCCCCCGCACCCAATCGGCGCTGCTGCAGGC
Organism: Rhizomicrobium sp.; assembly: GCA_036398875.1. GTDB lineage: Bacteria > Pseudomonadota > Alphaproteobacteria > Micropepsales > Micropepsaceae > Rhizomicrobium. The sequence goes on along the minus strand of DASWOE010000029.1, from coordinate 8,593 downwards.
GATGCAGGAGCGCCACGTCACGGTGGCCGGTTTGCGCTACGACCTGCCCAAGCCGTTCCATGTGCTGGCGACGCAGAACCCGCTGGAGCAGGAAGGGACCTATCCCCTGCCCGAGGCGCAGCTCGACCGCTTCCTGCTGCAGATCGACATCGGCTATCCCGACAAGGAGGCCGAAAAGCGCATGCTGGCGGCGACGACCTTCGGCGACGAGGAAAAGCCGGTCGCGGTGTGCGATGCGAACGATCTGATGCTGGCGCAGAAGATCGTGCGGCACATTCCCGTGGGCGAGAAGGTGGTCGATGCCATCCTGAGGCTGGTGCGCGCGGCGCGGCCGGGCGAGGACGGCTTCAAGGACATCCGCGACGCCGTCGCCTGGGGACCGGGGCCGCGCGCGAGCCAGGCCTTCATGCTTGCGGTGCGCGCCCGCGCCCTGATCGAGGGCCGGCTGGCGCCATCGACCGACGACGTCGAGGCGCTGGCCCAGCCGGTGCTGCGCCACCGCATGGCGCTCACCTTTCCGGCGCGCGCCGAAGGCATGACGGTCGCGTCCGTCATCGAGCGGCTCAGCCGGAGCATTCTTTGAGTCCAGCGCCCATCACGCAATTCCTCGACGAAGCCGAAGCGCTGGGCGCCGGCCTGCCCCCGCTTCTGGTCGATGCGGAGCGGCTGGCGGCGGCGGTCAGCCTGGGCGTGCACGGACGGCGCAAGGCCGGCATGGGCGAGAGCTTCTGGCAGTTCCGCCGCTATCGCCCCGAGGACGCCTCGACCGCGATCGACTGGCGCCAATCGGCGAAGTCGCAGCATCTGTTCGTGCGCGAGCGCGAATGGGAGGCGGCGCAATCGGTGTGGCTGTGGTGCGATGCCTCGCCCGGGATGCAATTCGCCAGCGGCAAGGTGACCAAGGCGGCGCGCGCGAAATTGTTGGGCCTGGCGCTGGCGTCCCTGCTGGTGCGCGGCGGCGAGCGCGTGGCGCTCTATGGCGAAAGCCAGGCGCCGGCGAGCTCGCGCGCCGCCCTGAACCGCATCGGCCATGTGCTGGTCGAGGGCGCGCCGCGCGACGACGCGCTGCCGCCCGACGCGGCGATCTCCAAGAACGCGCAGTTCGTCTGGTTCTCGGATTTCCTGTCCCCGCTCACGGCGATCGAGACGACGCTGCGGCGGCTGTCGCGTTCGGCGGTCACGGGCCAGTTCGTGCACATCATCGATCCCGCGGAAGAGGATTTTCCCTACGCCGGGCGCATGCGGTTCGAAGACGGCAAGGGCGATCTCGGCGAAACCATCGGCCGCGCCGAGACCGTCGCGCCGGCCTATCGCGCGCGGTTCAAGGCGCATGCCGAAACCGTCGGCGCGCTGGCGCGGCGGATGGGCTGGAGCTACATCGCGCACCGCACCGACAGGCGGCCGGAGACCGCGCTGACCGCGCTCTATGCCGACATGAGCGGCGCCTGAGGTGGCAAACCTTTTCGCGGGATTGAGTTTCGGCGCGCCCTTCATCCTGGCGGCGCTCGTCGTGCTTCCGGCGATCTGGTGGCTGCTGCGGGTCACGCCGCCTCTGCCGCGACGGATCGTGTTCCCGCCGCTGCGCCTGCTGCTGGGCCTGTCCGGAAAAGAAGAGACGCCGGCGCGCACGCCGTGGTGGCTGCTGCTGCTGCGCCTGATCGCGGCCGCGCTGGTGATCGTGGCGCTGGCCGAGCCGCTGATCGGCCAGGGACCCAGGATCGCCGGCACCGGCCCGGTGGTGCTGTTCATCGACAATGGCTGGACCGCGGCGGCGAATTGGGATGCGCGCCAGGCGGTGATCGCCGACGTGCTGCGCGCGGCGTCGGCCCAGGGCCGCGCCATCGCCATCGTGCCAACCGCGGACGTGCCCGATGCCGGCCTGATGGATGGCGGGCGCGCGGCGCGCATCGCCCAGGCGCTGCTGCCGCAGCCCTGGGCGCCCGACCGCAAACGCGCGGCCGACGCCGTGGCGAAAGCGAAATTCACGCAGGCGCCGCAGATCCTGTGGCTGAGCGACGGCATCGAGGACGGGCAGGCGGCGGCGACCGCCGACACGCTGTCGCGCGCGGGGTCGCTGAAAGTCTATGGCGACGCGCCCGGCCAGGGCGCGCTGGCGCTGCTGCCGCCACAGAGCACGGCGAAAGGCTTCGACATCGCCGCATTGCGCGCCGACCGCCAAGGCGCGCGCGCCGGAACGGTGCAGGCGCTGGGCGGCCATGGCGAGATGCTGGCGCAGGCGCCGTTCCGCTTCGACGACGGCGCGAACAGGGCCAAGGCGCAGATCCGCCTGCCGCTGGAAGTGCGCAACGAGACCTCGCGGATCGCGATCCGGGGCGCCGACAGCGCGGGCGCCGTGCAGCTTCTGAGCGGCGGCGGCTTGCGGCGCGCGGTCGGGCTGGTGGCGCCGACCAATGCGGAAGACGTGCAGCCGCTGCTCTCCGACACCTATTATCTGGAGCGCGCGCTGGCGCCCTATGCCGAGATCCGCAAGGGCACGGTGAGCGATCTTCTGGCGCACAATGTCGCCGTGCTGATCCTGGCCGATGTCGGGCGCGTCACCGGCAGCGACGCCGACGCCATCGCGGCCTTCGTGAAGGCGGGCGGCCTGCTGATCCGCTTCGCCGGCGGCCGCATGACGGCGGGCACCGACGATCTGGTGCCGGTGAAGCTGCGCGTCGGCGGACGCTATCTGGGCGGCGCGCTGGCCTGGGCCGAGCCGCAGAAGCTGGCGCCGTTCTCGGACTCCAGTCCCTTCGCCGGCCTCGCCATTCCGCCCGAGGTGACGGTGACGCGCCAGGTGCTGGCCGAGCCGTCGGTGGAACTGGCCGACCGCAGCTGGGCCCGGCTGGCCGACGGCACGCCGCTGGTGACCGGCGAGGCGCGGGGCAAGGGCTTCATCGCGCTGTTCCACATCACCGCGGGGCCGGCCTGGTCGTCGCTGCCGCTGTCGGGACTCTATGTCGATATGATGCGGCGGCTGCTGGCGCTGGCGAGCGGGTCGCGCCCGGCAGACCTGAAGACCGCGACGACCCTGCCGCCGGTGACGACGCTGGACGGCTTCGGCCGCGCCCGCAAGCCGCCGGCCGAGGTGCTGCCGGTCCGCGCCGCCGATCTGGCGAAGACGGAGGTCTCGCGCCTGCATCCGCCCGGGCTGTACGGCGTGGCCGGCACCGAAGACGCGCTGAACGCGGTGAAGGCCGACAGCGTGCTGCTGCCGCTCGGCGAGATCGGCGCGACGGTCGAGGCCTATCCGCAATCGATTGTGCTGGCGCTGGCGCCCTGGCTGCTCGCCATCGCCGCGGCGCTGCTGTTCCTGGATGCGATCCTGTCCCTGTGGATGCGCGGCTATCTTTCGCGCCTGCGCCTGATGCGCGGGGCGGCGGCGGCGCTGGCGGTCGCGCTGGTTCTGAGAGGTCCGGCGGCGCGCGCCGACGATGCCTTCGATCTCAAGGCCGCGACCGACACGCGCCTCGCCTATGTGATCACCGGCCTCGCCGACATCGACGACATGAGCCGCGCCGGCCTGACGGGGCTGGGGATGCAGTTGCGCAACCGCACCTCCTACGAGCCGCAGGAGCCGATGGGCGTCGATCTGGCCAAGGACGATCTGTCGTTCTTCCCGCTGCTCTATTGGCCGATGGATCCGCGCGAGAAGGATCTGAGCCCCCAGGCGCTGGCGAAGATCGGCGATTACATGCGCAATGGCGGCACCATCCTGTTCGACACCCGCGATCTGACGCTGGGCTCGGTGCGCGGCGCCGGCTCGCCGGGCGAGCAGACCCTGCGCCGGCTGATCGCCAAGCTCGATTTGCCGCCGCTGCAGCCGGTGCCGTCCGACCACGTCCTGACCAAATCCTTCTACATCCTGCAGAGCTTTCCCGGCCGCTTCGACGGCGGCACCGTGTGGGTGGAGGCGCTGCCGCCGGCCGATCCCAATGCCGGGCCGACGCCGGCGCGCGGCGGCGACGGCGTCTCGCCGGTGATCATCGGCGGCAATGACTGGGCGGCGGCCTGGGCGGTGCGGCCCGACGGCGCGCCGATGGTCGATGTGGTGCCGGGCGGCGAGCGCCAGCGCGAACTCGCCTATCGCTTCGGCATCAATCTGGTGATGTATGCGCTGACCGGCAACTACAAGGCCGATCTGGTGCATTGGCCCGCGCTGCTCGAGCGGATGGGCAAGCAGCCATGACCCTGAGCATCGATTTCGCGCCGCATGTGCCGGCGATCCTGCTGTGGATCGCCATCGGGATCGCGGCCGCGCTCTCGATTCTGTCCTTCGCGCTTCGCGCTCGGGGCGCCTGGGCGCGAGCGCTGGTCTTCGCGGCGCTGATCTTCGTCATCGCCAATCCCCTGATCGTGCGCGAGACCCACAGCCCCCTGCCCGACGTCGCCGCCATCGTGATCGACCGTTCGCAGAGCATGGGCGTGGGCGAGCGCAAGGCGCAGGCCGACGCCGCCCTGGCCGCGATCCGAAAGCGGCTCGCGGGCGAGAAGGACCTGGAGGTGCGCGAGGCCGTGGTGACCACCACCGCCACCGGCGAGGACAACGGCACGCAGCTTTTCGCCGGGCTGAACGCGGCCCTGGCCGACGTGCCGCCGGAGCGCATCGCCGGCGCCATCCTGATCACCGACGGCGAGGTGCACGATGCGCCGTCGCCCGACAAGCTTTCCCTCCATGCCCCGATCCACGCCCTGATCGCGGGCCGCCGCGGCGAGAAGGACAGAAAGCTCACCATCGTCAATGCCGCGCGCTTCGCGATCGTCGGCCAGAGCGCGCCGATGACGGTCAGGGTCGATGATTTCGGCGGCGGCAACGGAACCGCGACGGTGGACGTGCGCATCGACGGCGCGGCCTATGCGGCGCAGAGCGTGCCGGTGGGACGCAATGCGACGATCGAGGTTCCGGTGCGCCATGGCGGCGAGAACGTCGTCGAGATCGAGGCGCGGCGCGGCCCCGCCGAACTGACGCTGCAAAACAACCGCGCCGTGGTGACGGTGTCGGGCGTGCGCGACCGGCTGCGCGTGCTGCTGGTCTCCGGCGAGCCCAATGCCGGCGAGCGGGTGTGGCGCAGCCTGCTCAAATCCGATCCGTCGGTCGATCTCGTCCATTTCACCATCCTGCGGCCGCCGACCAAGCAGGACGCGACGCCGCCCAACGAGCTGTCGCTGATCGCATTCCCGACGCGCGAATTGTTCTCCGAGAAGCTGGGCAGTTTCGACCTCGTGATCTTCGACCGCTACAGCGAGCGCGGCATCCTTCCGCTGCTCTATTTCGAGAACCTCGCCGACTACGTCGACAAGGGCGGCGCGCTGCTGGTCGATTCCGGCCCGGAATTCGCGCAAGGCATGAGCATCTCGCACACCCCGCTCGCGGTGGTGCTGCCGGCGCAGCCGACCGGCGAGATCGTGACCCAGGGCTTCAAGCCGGTCGTCACCGCGGCCGGCCAGGCGCATCCGGTGACGCGCGACCTGCCCGGCGCCAACACCGACACCGCGCCGCCGAGCTGGGGCCGCTGGTTCCGCGTCATCGGCGCCACCAAGGTTTCGGGCGAGGCCTTGATGAGCGGGCCGGACGACCGGCCGCTGCTGGTGCTGGACAAGGTGCAGAAGGGCCGCGTCGCGGAACTGATGAGCGACCAGGTGTGGCTGTGGGCGCGCGGCTTCGAGGGCGGCGGGCCGCAGGCCGAGTTGCTGCGCCGGCTGGCGCATTGGCTGATGAAGGAGCCGGAGCTGGAGGAAGAGCGGCTGGCCGCGACCATCGCGGACGGCCACATCGCCATCGAGCGGCGCACCATGGCGCCGTCCGCGGCGCCGGTGACGCTGACCTATCCGTCGGGCAGGACCGCGACGCTGACGCTGAACAAGCAGGAGCCCGGCGTGTGGCGCGCCGGCGCCGCGGCCGACGAACTTGGCCTCTACCGGCTGACCGACGGCACGCTGACGGCGGTGGCGGCGGCGGGGCCGCTGAACCCCAAAGAGGTCGCCGACATGCGCGCGACCGATGCGATCCTCGGCCCCGTCGCGGAGGCGAGCGGCGGCTCGGTGCACTGGCTGTCCGACGGCATGCCGGATGTGCGCCGCGTCGGCGCGGCGGGCAACGCCGCGGGATCGAACTGGATCGGGCTGCGCGCCAACGGCGCCTATCGCGTGACCAGCGTGGAGCAGCAGCCGCTGCTGCCGGCGTGGCTGGCGCTCCTGCTTCTGCTCGGCACCCTGCTGCTCGCCTGGCGGGTCGAGGGGCGGTAATTTCCGGCAAAATCGTCCGTTATCATTTTTGAAATTCGGTAGAATATTCCGCATTATTGTGCCGATGCCGACGCTCGTGCGCTTCGCGAATTTCGAGATCGTCATGTACTTCGAGGACCGCAACCCGCCGCATGTTCACGGCGTTGGGCGGGAATTCGAAATGCTCGTGGCGAGCCGGGACGGCACTGTCCTGGCGGGCGCCGCGTCGGCCGATCACGCGGCGCGGACGGGGCCGGCCAAAAAGTCCACATGGACTGATTAACCCAGCCCCGCGCCGTCGGCGCAACGGGGATGGTCGAGCCGGGCGCGGCGGATTTCGCCCGACAGCGTGAGCGCGGCGCCGGACTTCAACGACAGGCCGAGAATGCGCGCCTGATCGACAGGGCCGGGAAAGCGGACGCGGCCCGGCGGCAGTTTAGAGAAGCCGACGCGGGCGTAATAAGGCTCGTCGCCGACCAGAACGACCACTTCGTGGCCCAGAGCCTTGGCCGCGTCCAGCGCCCGCTCCATCAGCGCCACGCCGATGCCGCGGCCGCGTTCGGCGGTCACCACCGCCAGCGGGCCCAGCATCAGCGCCGCATGGCCGCCGACCATCACCGGCCAGAAGCGCACCGAGCCCTTGAGCGCGCCGTCCTCGATGGCGACGAAGGCGAGTTGCGCGACGTGATCCACCCCTTCGCGCAGGCGATAGGCCGCCTTGGCGAAACGGCCCGGACCGAACGCCGCCGCGTTCAGCGCATCGACCAGCGGCGCGTCCGCTTGGCGTTCGGGACGGATCGTCCAGCTGGGTTGCCTTGCATCGCTCAAGGAGGGCTCGGTAATCTCGGTCGATAAGGAAATTCCGGCGGAGGAAGCATATGGGCGTACTGGAAGGCAAGGTCGTTCTGGTGACGGGCGGCGCCAACGGCATCGGCAAGGAATGCGCGCTGCTGGCGGCGAAAGAAGGCGCGGCCGTGGTCGTCAACGATCTGGGCGGCGCGGTGGCGGGCGGCGACGAAGGCTCGGCCGGGCCGGCGGAGCAGGTGGCGGCCGAGATCCGCAAGGCCGGGGGGCGCGCCGTGGCGAACTCCGACAGCGTGACCAGCCGCAAGGGCGTCGCGCATATGATCGAACAGGCGCTGGACGCATTCAAAGGCCTGCACGCGGTGATCAATCCGGCCGGCATCCTGCGCGACACCATGTTCCACAAGATGAGCGACGCCGACTGGGACATGGTGGTCGATGTGCACCTGAACGGCGCCTTCAACGTCACCCGCGCGACGGTCAACCATTTCCGCGAGCAGAACGAGGGCGCCTATGTCCTCTTCACCTCGACCTCGGGCCTGATCGGCAATATCGGCCAGGCGAACTATGCGGCGGTGAAGATGGGCGTGGTCGGGCTGTCGCGCATCATCGCGATGGAGGGCGCGGCGAAGAACGTGCGTTCCAACACCATCGCGCCCTTCGCCTGGTCGCGCATGATCGCGACGATCCCGGTGAAGGACGAAGCCTCCGCCAAGCGCGTCGAGCGGATGAAGAACCACATGCGCGCCGATCAGGTGGCGCAGCTCGCGGTGTCGCTGGCCTCGCCGGCGTGCAAGGAGGTCAGCGGCCAGATCTTCACCGCGCGCGGCAACGAGATCTTCCTGATGAGCCAGCCGCGGCCGGTGCGCGGCATGGGCCGACTCGAAGGCTGGACGCCGACGACCATCGCCGAGCATTGCATGGCGGCGATGAAGCCGTCCTTCACCGACCTGCTGCCGACGACGGGAACTTTCGGCTGGGACCCGGTCTGACCGGCGGACGCGGCGCCGGCCGGCTCACCAGAACGGGTCGATCGGCGCCGCGCCGCAATGTTCCGCCAGCCGCCGCCGGGTTCCCCGCAGGACCCCGGGCGGAAGATCGCGCGGATCGACGAACACCAGTTCGCGCACTTCCAGACTCGGACGGAACTCGACCTCGCAATTCATCAGCCGATAAAGCACGACGAGATTGGTGACCCAGCCGGCGGGGCGCGTATAAAGCCCGAAAAACGCCGGCGGATCGGCCCGCACGGTGCCGAGTTCCTCCTGCAACTCGCGCAGGATGGCGGTTTGCGGCGGCTCGCCGCGCCCGACGCCGCCGCCGGGAAGGCTCAGCCCTTCCGAATAGGAGTGCCGCACAAGGCCCACCTTGCCGTCGCGATCGATCAGCAAGGCGGTCGCGCCCAGCGCCACCGGCGCGAGCGCCATCCGCGCCACCATGGCGACGCGCCCGACGGCGAATTGTCCCACCCGCCTGCGGATTACCGACAGCATATTATTCCCCTAGGGTAATATTCATAACGAAATCATAACCGGAATTTTCCTAGCCTTCCGGTGCAACGTAG
>DASWOE010000028.1:0-3414 GCA_036398875.1 Rhizomicrobium sp. | reverse complement strand
AGGCCAGAAACACCGTGGGCTGTTCGTGAAATCACGCGTGATCTCATCCGAACGGATAAATCCCGCCCCAATAACGATCCAGGCCGTCAGATGACCGGCTTCACTGTGAAGCCGGTCGCGAATTCAGGGACGAACTCCTAGCCCGGATCTCTCACACTGGGCTGGATTGATGGGTGTTTGGGCGTATCGGCCGACGCATGTCCGTGCGCGCGATCCTTTTCCGCCGTCGCGTGGCGATTTTGGGTGCACCGGACCGTTGCCGCGCTCCGGCGGTTGTCTTCGCGATGATGACGGCTGTGCGCTGTCTGGTTCGTCAGCGCACGGCGGCGACAAGGAAGGCGTGAGCGAGCCCGAACTCATGAGCGTAAGGACAGCCTGACGCCATGGCGATCTTGATCCGCCGCACGCTGATGGTGACGAGCGCGCCGATCTTGAGCAGTTTCAGGCGGATCGTGCCGCAGGTGGCTTGGGCGAACTGGGTGTGGCGGAGGCCGATCCGGCGCAGTGCCGTGATCAGCCCGTAGGCCATGGAGGCGAACCACAGCCGGAGTTGGTTGGCGCGCATGGTATGGCTCGATGTCCGGTCGGCGAACAAGTCGAGCTGGCACTCCTTGATGCGGTTCTCCATCTCGCCCCGGGCGCAGTAGACCTTCTCGTAGAGGTACCGCGCCTCGGATTCCTTGCGGGACAGCGAGGTGACGATGAAGCGAGGGTTCGAATCGCCGCCGGTCCATTCCGCCTTGGCGACGACGCGGCGGGATCGGCTCCAGCTTTTGAGGGTGGACCAGGTAAAGTCCTTGAAGCGGCGCGCGGGCTTGCCGGTGCGCTCGCTTTCTTCCTGGGCCAAGGCCAACTCATCGATGATCTCAGCCGCGAGCCGGTCGTTGCGCGCGAGGCCGAACAGGTAATCGACGCCCTGGTTCTCGCACCAGGCCATGAGATCCTCCCGGCAGAAGCCGCTGTCGGCGCGCAGCAGGATGCGCACGCGGGGCCAGCGCCGCCGGATCTGGCCCACGACCCGCGCCACCTCGGCGACCGAGCCGGCGGCGGCATCGATGTTCGAGCGCCTGAGCTTGGAGACGAGCAGGTGCCGGCCGCAGAACACATAGAGCGGCAGATAGCAGTAGCCGTCGTAATAGCCGTGGAAGAACCGGCCTTCCTGATGGCCGTGCAGCGGATCGTCGGTCGCATCGAGATCGAGGATGATCTGCTTCGGTGCCTTGGCATGGGCCTCCAGGAACAGATCGACGAACAGCCCTTCGATCGCAGCCGGATCGTGGCCGATCTTGTGATAGCGCGACGGCGCCGGCCGGCTCAGCTCCAGCCGGTTCAGCGTCGATTTGCCCGCGACCGGCGCGCAGTCCCGCCGCCGGGCCGCCAGCTTGCCGGCCAGCACCGCCATCATCGGGTCATGGCGCAGCTCGTCGTGGTCGTTCAGATCCTCGTAGCCCAGCGCCAGGCCGAACACGCGCTGGCCGACCAGCGTGCGGACCGCATGCTCGACCAGCACCGGCGAGCGCGCATCGCGGAAGCAGGATGCGAACCGATCGACCAGCCCGATCGCCCGATCCGTAGCGCCGAGCAGCAGCGCGCCCGCATCCGAGGTGATCGCCCCGCCGTCGAACGACGCGACCACCGCGCGCCCTTCGAGGCGTGCAAATCCAAACAGATCCGGGCTACACTCTGTCGGCATCGGGGACCTCCGGCGAAGCTGGTCAAGTGGTTCTGGTAAAACAACTTTCTCAGATTCTCCGCCTCGATGCACCTATCCGGTGTGAGAGATCCAGGCTAGGCCCAATACTGTTCACTTAACTATCGAGATGGCGTCGGCGATGTTGCACGCCGGCGGGGTTGCGTCGCCGCGCCTTCGGAGCGGGAAGCTGCTCATCTTGCGTTTGACGCCGCGCGGATTGCGCCGGCCGCGCCTTGCAGGGAGCCGCTCCTGGAGGATCTCGCACAGGACTGCCTCATGGAACGCCGCCCTGCGGCGAGGGGGGAATGGCGGCGGCAGCGGGCAGCTTGCGGCGGATGACGCGGACGGCGTGGATGAAGGACAGCCTGTCGGGGTCCTCGTCGGCTCTGAGGGCTGCCTCATGGATCAGGCTTCGGATGGCGAAGTGAGCCATGATCAGGCCGTAGAACTCTTGGCGCACCAGATCGGGCGTCTTGCTGCGCAAGACGATGTTGGCGCCGCGCAGATGGGTCTTCAGTTCATCGAGCGCGGTCTCGATTTCCCAGCGCTCATGATAGAGCGCCGCCAGTTCCGCGGCCGGGGCCGCTGCGGGATCGAGCAAGCTGGTAACGAGCCGATAGATCGGCTCGGCGTCGGCGACGCCCTCCAGGCGGTAGTCGATGACGCGCACGCTCACCCCGTTCGTCTTGTGTCGCCAGTCGCGTTCGGATGGATAGATCCGGCTCAGGTATGAACCGTCGGGCAGGCGCTGCTCGCAGGCCAGGCGCCTGTTCTGCTTGATGCGCCAGAGCAGATCTGCCCCGGTCTCGCCCGCCAGGGTCCAAAGCTCGAAGCCGAAGAACTGTCGGTCCGCCAGGCACAGCATGCCCGGTCGCAGGCTGGCGAGCACCGACTTGGCCAGCGTCGCCTCGGCCGTGCCGTAAGGCGCCATCTGGCTGCCGAACAGCACGTGCGTGCCGTTCTCCACCAGCGACACGAAGCGAAGCTGCGGATAGGCGCTGCTTCCCCGGCTTGCCCCGGGCCGGCCGAACGCCGCGTCGTTGGCGGCCTCGTCGGCGATGTCCAGCGTGCTGCCGTCCAGGCTCACCAGACGCAATCCGACATACCAGGCCCCCTTGGTCGCCGGGCCGGCGATCGGTTGCACCACCTCGTCATGGAGTTGGCGCAAGGGCTCAGACCCAAGCCGGGTACGCGCCTGCGATATGCCGGACTTGCCGGCCACCTTGAGCGGGGCTGAGGGATCGAGCAACCACTGCACCCCCTCCAGCAGACAGCGCAGGACCTCCCGGTAGGAAGACTCCATGTAGAGCGCCAGCGCGATCACGTAATAGACCACGACCTGCGCCGGCAGATCGCGCTGGCGAGCGCTCGCCCGGCCCGTCGCCGCCAGCACCGAATGCACCCGGCTCAACGGGAAGCTCTTCGCGATCACGCCCAGGCTGATGTAGTCGGTGATCCGAGAGCCGGCCGGAAGAGTTGCAACACCGCGCGCCATCGACGATTCCCCATGCTTCAATCGGAAGCATGATACAAGAATCACCCAACTAAGTGAACAGTATTGGGGCTAAAGCCCGAAGCGCGCCCAAATCGCCCGTTCCTCGAGGGCGCCCAGCGCATCCGTCACCAGGTCGATCGGGCCGACGCGGCTGCCGGCGAAGCCCAGCCGGCGCAGCCCGAAGCCGCGCCGCGGCCGCTCGGCGATCGGCCGGAAGCGGACCCGC
>DASWOE010000027.1:0-2850 GCA_036398875.1 Rhizomicrobium sp. | reverse complement strand
GATAGGACGCCAGCTGTTGCGACAGGCTGATGAGCAGCGAATTGTCCATACGGGGCTCCAGGAACCGTTCTGGTCCTTTGCGTAGGCGTGCCGGTGCAGCTGTCGTGCCAGGGCGAAAGCCGCGCGATCCCTGGATTTTTCGCGGACCGGCCGCAGGACGCTGCGCGCCTTGCCCGGCAGGAATTTCCCCGTCACCGGCAATTTGAACCGGTTCTTAACCACGTTCCCCACATCCTGCGCCGCGACGACAGGGGCGAGGGCGGAAAAGCGCGTGGCGAAGAAAGACAAGCAGGCGAGCGCCGACGAGGACGCGGGCAAGACGGACGGCGATGCCGCGGCCGGTGACGATGCGCCCAAGGGCCTTATCGGCAAGCTGCTCGGCAACAGGCTGATCCTGTTCGGCGGCATCGGCGCGCTGGTGCTGCTGATCGGCGGCGGCGCGGCCGCCTGGTTCTTCCTCTCGGCGCCGGAACACCCGACCGAACTGGCCGCAGGCGCGCCCGAGCCGCTGCCGCCGACGCCGCCCAACGTCACCTTCTACGACGTGCCGGACCTCATCGTGAACATCCAGGGCGCGGATGCGGCGCCGGCCTATCTGAAGCTGTCGGTCTCGCTCGAACTCGACGGTCCCGAGGAAGAAGCCGGCATCAAGGCGCTGATGCCGCGCGTCGTCGATCAGTTCCAGGGCTATCTGCGCGAGCTGCGCATGGACGACCTCAAGGGCTCGGCCGGCATTGCGCGCCTGAAGGAAGAACTCCTGCGCCGCATCAATCTGTCGGCGGCGCCCTATCGCGTGCGCGACGTGCTGCTCAAGCAAATGATCGTTCAGTAGGAAGGCCAAGATGGCAGACGAGTCACAGCAAGCCGGCGAAGCCGCGACACCCGATCCGATTCCGGCGGCCGCCGGCACCGCCGAGCGGATCCTGAACCAGGAGGAGATCGATTCCCTTCTGGGGTTCGACGTCAATTCCGACCAGATGCAGGACAAGTCCGGCGTCCGCGCGATCATCAATTCCGCGCTGGTGTCCTATGAGCGCCTGCCGATGCTGGAGATCGTGTTCGACCGGCTGGTGCGGCTGATGACCACGAGCCTGCGCAATTTCACCTCCGACAACGTCGAAGTCAGCCTGGACAGCATCACCTCGATCCGCTTCGGCGACTATCTGAACTCGATCCCGCTGCCGGCGATCCTGGCGGTGTTCCGGGCCGAGCAGCTCGACAATTACGGGCTGTTCACGGTCGATTCGAACCTCATCTATTCCATCGTCGATGTGCTGCTGGGCGGACGGCGCGGCTCCTCCGCCATGCGCATCGAGGGCAGGCCCTACACCACGATCGAGCGCACGCTGGTGCAGCGCATGATCGAGGTCATCCTGACCGACATGTGTTCGGCCTTCGAGCCGCTGGCGCCGGTGAACTTCACGCTCGACCGGCTGGAGACCAATCCGCGCTTCGCGGCCATCGCGCGCCCGGCCAATGCGGCGATCCTGGTCAAGCTGCGCATCGACATGGAGGACCGCGGCGGGCGCACCGAATTGCTGCTGCCCTATGCGACGCTGGAGCCGATCCGCAAGCTTCTGCTGCAGCAGTTCATGGGCGAGAAATTCGGCCGCGATTCGATCTGGGAGAGCCATCTGGCCACCGAATTGTGGTCCACCAATGTCGAGATCGCCGCGATCCTCGACGAGCAGACCATGCCGCTCAACAGGATGATGAACCTGGAGGTGGGGCAGACGATCATGCTGAACGCGACCCCCGATTCCAAGATCGAGATGCGCTGCCGCGGCGTGCCGCTGCTGAAGGGCCGGATGGGGCGGGTCGGCTCCTCGGTCGCCGTGCGCATCGACGAAGCGGTCGAACGCACCGACGCCAGCCGCGGGCTCTAGGAGACACATATGCTCATCCATCCGGATTTCGGACTGATCGTCGAACTCGCGATGACCGGCCTTCTCGCCGTCACGCTGGTCTATTGCATCGTGCTGGAGCGCCGCCTTGCCGCGGTGCGCCGCGGCCAGGAGGGCCTCAGATCGACCATCGGCGAGCTCAACGGAGCGATCGCCCATGCCGGCGCCTCGATGCGCTCGCTGCAGGCGACCGCCGCCGGCGCCGCCGATACGCTCGACGACCGGCTGAAGCGCGCGCGCGCGCTGATCGACGAGCTTTCGCTGCTCACCGCGTCGGGCGAGCGCATCGCCGAGCGCTTCGACCGCGCCACCACCGCGCCGTCCGCGGGCCGCGCCCCGGCGACGCCGGACCTGCCTTCGATCAACGTCATGAAGCGCCTCGACGCGCTCAGGGCCGTGCGATGAACCTCAAGCGCTATGTCCGCCTGCTCCCGGCCGTCGTCGTCCTCGGCACGGCGCTGCTCGCGATCAAGGGCGTCGATATCGCGCGCGCGGCGCAGGCCGCGGCCGCCGTCGATCCCGACCAGCCGGACAATTCCGGCCTCGCGCCCGCCGATCCCGGCACCCGGCCGGCGCCGGACTTCGCCGAGGACCAGACCGCCTCGTCCAGCGCCGCCGAAGTCGATGTGATGTCCAGCCTGGCGCGCCGCCGCGCCGAACTGGACGGGCGCGAACGCGGCCTCAACATGCGCGAGAATCTCCTCGCCGCCGGCGAGGGCCGCGTCGATCAGAAGATCGCCGCCCTCAAGCAGCTGCAGGGCCAGATGCAGGCGCTGCTCGCCCAGCGCGACGCCAAGCAGGATGCGCAGATCGCGTCGCTGGTGAAGACCTATTCGACCATGAAGCCGTAGGACGCGGCGCGCATCTTCAACACGCTGAGCGACGACGTGCTGCTGCCCGTGGCCAAGGGGATGAAGTCGGACGTGATGGCGCCGGTCCTTGCGGC
>DASWOE010000026.1:0-3787 GCA_036398875.1 Rhizomicrobium sp. | reverse complement strand
CGGATGTGCGATTGCACCTGATCGATCGACAGCGTCCGCACCTGAAGCTCTTTCGCGGTCAGGGCCGCGTAGCCCTTGAGCTGAAAGAGATCGAGGCCCACCGCGCCGACGCCCGGCGCTTCCTGGAGCGCGGCATAGACGTGGCTCGCATGCACGGCCGCGCCCAGCGGAACGTTCTCGAAGGCGAACCGGTCCAGCAGTGCCTCGCGCGCGTTCTGCAGCACCACATCGGGCTTGAAGGTGGGATCGGCAAGGATGCGCGCGGCGACCACCAGCGGCACGCGGTTGAGATTGGCGAGAAGCAGCCGGTGATTGGGATCGCGGGCGCTCGTCAGCGAGGCGTAGAGCCCGGCGAGCGCGGTATCCGAAAGACGCTGGCCGCCCTGCGCCGCGACGGTCAGATGCACGATGCGCTGCATGTCGTTCCACACCCAGGTGGCATAGGCCCGCGCGACAAGGCCCGACGACGTCGCCAGCCATTCGAAATCGAGCAGCGATACGATGCGCCCGAAGGTGCGCACCGTGGTCGGCGCATCGCCGCGCGCGTCGTCGCGGCTCTCGGGATCGGCAGCGCCGTCGGACGCGAAGGGATTGGCGACGGCGCGCAGGCCGACCGGACGCTCGAGCGGGATCGAGAGCTGGTCGGCGACCACGCGGCCGCCCAGCCCGAGGCCTTTGCGATAGCTGGCCACGACGTTCATCACGCCCGTGGGAACGGTGGCGCCGGTGCGGCCGTCGCCGAAGGTCAGGACGGTGGCGGCCTGGTCGGTCAGGCGCGCGGTGTAGACGCGTTCCTTCGGCGAGCGGCCGTAGAGGCTCGGCACGGCCTGCCACAATTCGCCGTTGACGCGCACCTCCAGCGCCGCCTTGGCGTCGGGCGAGGTCTCGTCCGGCAGGAAGGTGAGCGGAGCGCGCTGCAGCTGGAATTTCTGGAACGGCGCGGTGGCGTCGCCGTTTCCCAGCACCTCGTCGGGCTGGGTTTCGCCATGGCTGGCATCGGCAAGGTTGGCCCGCAGCACCACACCGGCGAGCGGCTGCGGCACGGGCGGCGCGAAATCGACCTGCAGGTGATCGGCAGGCCCGCCCAACACGGTGGCGATCGGCGTCGCGTTCGCGATGCGCGCCATGTGCCGCGTGCCGCCCGCCTGGATCATCACCTGACGATCCTTGGCGAGGAGAGCGAAAGATCCCAGCTCGGCAGCGGACTGGCCCGGCTTGAGCGGCGCGGCGAAGGTGCCGCCCGACAGCGCCTGGGCGTAGTCGTAATCGCGGAAGACGAGCGGCTTGGGGTTCAGGACATAGATGCGGGCGTTGCGGCGATCGGCGACGGGGCCCAGACCGCAATCGAAATTCGTCCACGGGGCCCAGACGGTGCCGCTTCCGCTCAATCTCGCCAACGAGCCCGTCGAATCGTTGACAAAGACGTCCATCGTGCCGGAAGAGACGACGACGTCGGGCGACGACATCAGATTGCCGCCCCGCGCCGTCCATGCCGACCAGGATGTCCCGGTGCGGTCGATCTCCCACAATTGATCGTCGGTTCCGTGCACGAAGACCGCGATCGCATCGGGTCCGAGTACGGCGATGGCCGGCGTTCCGCGCGCGCTGCCGCCGAGATCGAGCCAGTCGCTCCAGGCCACGCCGTCCCAATGCTTGTGAAGGAGAGCGCCGCTGTCGTCCAACGCAACGACATCGAGCCGGCCGGCTGCGGTCGATGCGGCAGCCGGCGTGCCGGCGAGAACCCCGCCCAGCCCTTCCCAGTCCAGCCAGGTGCCGCTGTCGCGCACGCGGCGCCACAGGCCGCGATCGGCGCCGCGGACGAAGACATCGATGCGGTTGGGTCCCCAGGAGACCGGCACGGGATCGGAGGCAATGACACCGCCAAGCGGCGCGAAGGCATTGAGCGCGGGCAGAGCATCCGAATACCACAGGCCCAGATCGAGCCCGCGCGCGAACACCAGCACATGGCCGTTCACGGCAACCGCGCGCGGCGTCGAGGTGACCGGGCCCGGCGGGATGGGCTGCCAGGAGGTCCAGCCCGACGCGGTCCAGGTCGCGATGCAGGCCATGCCGAACGCGTCGCGCACGCTGGCGGCAATGGGATATCCGCCGAGCGTCACGGCGGAGAAATCGCTCGACACCATCAAGGCGCCGAGTGCGCGGTTCTGGCCCGAAACGGACGTATCGTAGAACAGCGCGCCGCCGCCACCGGCCCGCACCAGGACGCGCTGATCGCCGCCGCCGGAAGGGCGAATGGCCGCCGGACGGCCCCGCATCGTCTGGCGCAAGGTCACGGAGGTGACCGTGTCGGTGACCGCGCGGGTCTTGGTCGGCGACACGGTCGGCAGCGGCAGCGTGACACCGCCCGTGCCGGCATCGACGACGACGGCGGTGCGCAGGCGCGGCGCGGGACCGCTGGCGCCGCAATCGATCAGCAGTTCGGCGCCCGGCTTGATGTCGTCGTAGCGCGCATCGAGCGGATAGCTGTTGGTGCCATCGACAAAGGATGTGTCGAGCGTATCCATGCTCCAGCGGTTCTGCGGCGCGATGTTGATGTCGGTGTCGTAGGCCTGGTAGGCGAGCGGCGCGTTGAAGCCGAAGAAACGCGCACGGCGCTCGATCTTCGCCGCCCAGGCGACGTCGGGCCACCAGCCGGCGGTCTGCACCGGCGGGATGAAGCGCAGCCGCTCGCCCCCCGGCGTCTGGTCGCGGCCATCGACGGTCTTTTCCTCGACCGCGTTTGTACCGAAATAGACCAGGGCATCGCCCTTGGTGAGCTTGTCCGGCGCGCGCAGCAGCGGCGCGCCGGCCTGGCCCTTCAGGAACGCGTTGAACGGCTGCGGCGGCGCGAAGACCGGCAGTGCGTTGAGATCGCCATGGGCGATGATCTCCTCGATCGTCTCGTAGATCGCCGGACTCTGGTCCTGCGCCGGCATGCTCATGACCTTCAATCCGTCGCGGATGCGCGTGCGCGCGCCGGCGTCGAGCTCGAAAGCGAGGGTCGCCGTCGCGGCGAGTCCGGGCCGCAGGCGGTAGCCGATCAGGCGCACCAGGCGGCCGATAGAATCGCGCTGCGCCGCGCTGCGCAGGAACAGCTCGTTGGCGATGCGCTCATTGTAGAAGGTGAGAACGTCGCCGACCGCGGCGAACAGTTCGAGCAGCGTGATCGCGTAATCGTCGCTTTCGCGGGTGGTCAGGGCGACCAGCGCCGGCTCGCCCGCAATGCCTTCGAGCATCGATTCACGGAAGGTGGCGAAGGTGCCGATCCGAAAGCCGATCTGCGACAGCCCCGGGCGATTGAAGATGTCGGCGGGCGTGCCGGCCGTCGGCGCCGCGCAGCACAGGCAGAAGCCGGGATCGGGGATCGGTCCGCTCATGTCACTGCCCGCCAACCGCGGTGAGGCGCAACACGCCGTCTTCGGGACGGTTGCGGTCGTTGTCGAGACGCGGGATCTCGAACGCGCCGACCTGGATCGCACCGCTCGCCAATTCGTCGCCGGCGGCTTCCCAGAAGCGCTTGAACGTCGTGACGGTGGCCGATTCCAGGCCTTCCACCCGTTCGATCGCCTCGTAAAGCCGCGACAGGTAGACCGGCTCGCCGAAGTCGAATTCCGGCAGGTAGAAGAAGCCGTGCGTGCCGTCGCCATAGGCCTGGTTCGACAGGACCTTTGCCACTGCTTCGACGACGTCGCCGCGGAAATGGCCGGGCGCGATGCACAGCGTGATGTCGATCTCCAGCGGCACATAAGTCGCGGCGCGAACCTGGAGGTCGTAGCCGGCGAGCTTG
>DASWOE010000025.1:0-5445 GCA_036398875.1 Rhizomicrobium sp. | reverse complement strand
TGCGCGCCTAGCGGCGCCCGCCGATGCCGCATCGCGGTCACTATCGCTGGCACCCCGGCGCCTGGACCTGGAAGAATGGCGGCTGGGCCTGGACCTCCGGGCTCTGGATCCGGTTCTGATCGCGACCCCTTTGCGAATCGCCGGAAGACAGGATCGGCCGCGCGCGTCCAGTCGTATTCACGCGGATAGCGCGAACCCGCGCGCGGTGCGATCCTGCCCCCGTTGCCTGTGATTCCGGGCCGCCTGCCGAGGCACTGCTTGCGGCAAGGCGGCCCACGCTTTTCGCGCTATTGCAGGCGGATGGTGATGGTCGTGGCGCCGGGACGCAGCTCGAATTTGGTGGCATCGAAGGGCGGCTCGCTGAAGCCGGGCCGCGCGTCGTTCGAGAAGCCGTATTTCTCGAGCGGCAGGCCGAGCCAGTTCATGTCGAACTGCCCGTTTTTGTTGAAATCCTGGAACATCTTCACCGCATAGATGCCGGGCCTGACCGGCGGCAGGGTGACCACCGTCTCGCCCGGCTTGGCCGGCACCACCGCGTCGGTCACCGGGTCGGCATTGTCGAGGGCGTAGCCGTCCCGGTCATAGAGTGCGATGCGCAGATTGCCGCCGCGCGACGAGACTTTCTCGACCTTGATCGTCAGCGTCGCAAGCGGGGCCGCGTGCAGCGATGCCAGCGCAACGACGACCGCCAGCGCCGCGCGCAAGTCCGTTCCGGTGACCGCCATGCGAGGCGCGCCTCGTCAAATCGCAACCATAGACGCCGAACGAGCCGCCGCCGCAAAGCGGCGGCTCATGCCTTGCTTAACGCGCTCAGGCGAGCCGCGGGTCCAGCGTCTTGCAGGCGTCGATCAGGCCCTGAACGGTCCCGGCCGATTTGGCGAGCTGGTCCTTCTCCGACGGCGTCAATTCCAGTTCCACCACGCGCTCGATGCCGTTCTCGCCGATCACGGCGGGAACGCCGACATAGAGATCCTTGATGCCGTAGGGCCCGTTGACATAGGCCGCGCAGGGCAGCACGCGCTTCTTGTCCTTCAGATAGCTCTCGGCCATCGCGATCGCCGAGGTCGCCGGCGCGTAATAGGCCGAGCCGGTCTTCAGCAGGCCGACGATCTCCGCCCCGCCGTCGCGCGTGCGCTGGGTGATGGCGTCGAGCCGGTCCTGCTTGATCCAGCCCATCTTGACGAGTTCCGGCAGCGAGATGCCGGCGACGGTGGAGAAGCGCGGCATCGGCACCATGGTGTCGCCATGGCCGCCGAGCACGAAGGCGCTGACGTCCTCGACGCTGACATTCATCTCCTCGGCGAGGAAGTGGCGGAAGCGCGCGCTGTCGAGCACGCCGGCCATGCCGACCACCATGGTGTGCGGCAGGCCGGAGAACTGGCGCAGCGCCCACACCATCGCGTCCAGCGGATTGGTGATGCAGACGACGAAGGCGCCCGGCGCATTGGCCTTGATGCCCTCGCCCACCGCGGACATGACTTTCAGATTGATGCCGAGCAGGTCGTCGCGGCTCATGCCCGGCTTGCGCGGCACGCCGGCGGTGACGATGACAACATCGGCGCCCTTGATGTCGGCATAGTCGTTGGTGCCCTTGAGCCTGGCGTCGAAGCCTTCGACCGGGCCGGCCTGGGCGATGTCGAGCGACTTGACCTGGGGCGGGCCTTCCATGATGTCGAACAGGACGACGTCGCCGAGTTCCTTCAGGCCCACCAGATGGGCGAGCGTGCCGCCGATTTGTCCGCCGCCGATGAGCGCGATTTTCTTGCGGGCCATGGATGAGCCTTCCTTTCCGGATCGAGAGAGGGCGCTAAGTAGCGCGCGGGCGGCCCTTGGGCAAGGAAACAGAAGTCCGCGCCCCGCCTGCGCATTTGCGGCCTTATTTCAAGCCCTTGCCGGACCGAACAGGCGTTGCCCCGACCGCTCGATCGCGCGCCAGGTGAAGGCGGCGAGCGCGGTGACGGCGGCCAGATAGACGATAAGGACGAAATCATCGCCGCCGCCCAGATCGAGGATGGCGTTGCCGTCCTTCAGATGGATCAGCCAGGCGCGATGGAAGGCGAGCTCGGCACTGTGCACGGCGGAGAACAGCAGCACCAGGACCAGCGTGTGCACCATGTAGATCGAATAGGACCAGCGGCCGAGCGCCGCCATCGGCCGCGTCGTCAGCAGGCGGGAGAGCGCGCCCCGCTCCGCCGCGAAAACCAGCACGGCGAGGGCGAAGAGCGGCGGCGCGAGATATTCGAGCGCGGCGCGGCCGGGCGCGAAGGTCAGGAAGGCGATCACGCCGGCGACCGCGAGCGCTTCCGCGGCGGTGCCGCCCAGGCCTGCGGCGCGATGCGTGCGCCACAATTCGTAGGTCAGCGCGCCGGTGAAGAATCCGTAGAGGCAGCGGAAGAAACCCCAGTCGAAGGTCTCGCGCATGCCATAGCGCGAGACGCGCGCCAGCACGACGGCGCCGCCGAGCGCGAGCAGCAGCGACACCGCGCGGCGCGCCGTCCTGTCGGCGGTCAGCAGGCAGACGGCAGCGAAGACGAGATAGGTGTAGAACTCGGTCGAGATCGACCAGGCCGGGCCGTTCCAGGTCTCGTAGGGGTGCAGCCCCAGCGACTGGACCAGGAAAAGATTGGTCAGGATGGTGTCGGGCGCGCGGTCGGCGGTGAAGGCGGCGCGCTCACCGGCAATCGGATCGGCATGGGCGATCGCCAGGTGGACGAGTTCGAACCCGACCAGCGCCAGCAGCACGGCGACGTGCAACGGCCACAGCCGCGCGAAACGGCGCCATGCGAAATCGCGCAGCTGCGGACCCGTCGAAAGCGCCTCGCCATAGGCATGCGCGATCACGAAGCCCGACAGCACGAAGAAGAAATCGACGAACAACCAGGCATTGCGGATCAGCGGCTGCCAATAGAGAAAGCCACGCGCCTCCAGGTGATGCGCCGCCACCAGCAGGGCGCAGACGCCCCGCCAGCCGTCCAGGGCGCGAAACCGCGCCGTTGCATGGGCCGCGCCCGACATGGCGGTGAAACTAGTCCGCAATGGCGCGGAGGAACACCATGGCGCCGTGGGGTGCGCTGCCATAGCTCGGCAGGCCGGAAGGAACGATGTCGAAGCTGTAGCCGCCGCCAAGCCCCAGGCTTAGATGTTCGGCCACGCGCCAGTCGTGGATCGCGCCCAGCGACACCTCGCCCGCCGTCTTGATGCCGGGACTCGAAAACAACTCGCCGCTGTCGATGGATTCGGCGCGGGCGAACAGCGTCCAGGCCTCGGCCGGCTTGTACTCGGCCTCGGCGAGGACCCCGTTCCCGGCGGTGCCGCCGCTCAACTGCTTGCGCCCGAAGGCGAGCGTGGCGGCGAACGACCCGTTGTCCGCAAGCGGCAGGACATAGGTGGCGCTGGCGGTGTAGCGGGTTTCGTTGACGGCGGGTTCGAGTTGCTCGGGACTTTTGAGAAATCCCCACGACGCCTGCAGCGACCAGTTCGCCGTTGGATTCCAGCTCAAGCGCGCCGCCGTGCTGTCAAAGCGCGCCGGGTCGAAGTCGAAACGGAACTGGTCCGGCTCGCGGCCGGTGAACTGCGAGACCTCGATCTTCCAGTCGCCGCGCACATAGCCCGCCGTCACCACGCCGAAGGTGATGTGCGTGGAATCGAGCCAGTGATGGGTGATCGGCGCGGCCGGCATGTCTTCGCTCGAGGCGCGGTGCATGAAGGCGGCGGGACCGAGCGCGGGTTCGCCCGGATAGCCGGCATAGACGAAGACGCTGTCGGCGCCGGAGAGGCGGTGGCTGTAGGACGCCGACAATTCCATCAGCAGATCGTGCGGGTGCTGGCGGTCGATCAGCGGCGCCGTGCCGTCCGCCGTCTCGCCCGACGCCAGCAGCAGCGGATAGCCGGCGCGGCCCATGAAGGGATCGGGGCTCAGCATGGCGCGCAGGTTGAGCGTGTCGCCGCCCGCGAAATCGCGGCGCGCCGCCGCCATGACCATGCCGGCGAGGAAGGTGTCGTCGCCGCCGCGCGGGCCGCTCTGCGAATCGTAGGTGCCGACGAGGCGCGCGTGCAGCATGACCGCCCAGTCGTCCGCCGTCAGATGGATGCCGCGATGGCTGGCCGCGTCCGGCTGCCAGCTGGTGCCGGAGGCATCGCGCGTCACCGGATAATCGCCGAGCGTGCCGGTCGCGGCCATCCCGGGCATGTCCGCCATGCCGGACATGTCCATTGCGGCCATGTCCATGCCTTCCATTCCATCCCGGTCGTCCGCCAAAGCGGGCGTCGCGCATAGCAGCGCGGCAATCAGGAAAGAGGTACGCATGCCAGCCTCGCTTTCGCCGGCACGCCTTGCGCGGACCGGACCGGCGCTCTATATGGTACCCCATGGGGGTATAGCAAGATGACAAAAACGACCCGGAAAACCAAACACGATCCCGACATCGCCGCCCGCCTCGCCCGCATCGAGGGCCAGGTGCGCGGCATCGCGCGGATGGTGGAGGAGGAACGCTATTGCATCGACATCCTGACCCAGATGCAGGCGGTCAAATCGGCGCTGAAGCGCGTCGAGGAGCATATCCTGAAGGAACACGCGGCGCATTGCGTGGCGCATGCGATCAAAAGCGGCGACGTCCGGGACCAGACGCAGAAATTCAACGAGCTCGTGGACCTGTTCAGCAAATATGGCGGTTGAGGACATGACCACGCACGATCCGGTCTGCGGGATGACCATCGATCCCGCCGCTGCGCGATTCCGCGCGACGCGGGACGGCAAGGATCATGTCTTCTGCAGCGCCGGCTGCCGCGACAAATTCCAGGCCGCGCCGCAGAAATATCCGGCGCCGCACGATCACGCCCCACACGAGAACCACCACCACGCGGCGGCGGCGAGCGACGACGGCGAAGCGATCTACACCTGCCCGATGCATCCGCAGATCCGGCACAAGGGCCCGGGCCATTGCCCGATCTGCGGCATGGCGCTGGAGCCGCTGCAGGCGACCGGCAAGGCCAATCCCGAACTCGCCGACATGACGCGGCGGTTCTGGATCGGCACGGCGCTGGCCGTGCCGGTGTTCGCGCTCGCCATGGCGGGCGATGTTGTCGATCTCGCCGATTTCGTCGCGCCGCGCGCGGCGCAGTGGATCGAGTTCGCGCTGAGCACGCCGGTCGTGCTGTGGGCGGGCTGGCCGTTCTTCGTGCGCGGCTGGGCCTCGCTGGTCAACCGTTCGCTCAACATGTTCACGCTGATCGCGCTGGGCGTCGGCGCGGCCTACGGCTACAGCGTCGCGGCGCTGTTCGCGCCGGGCCTGTTTCCGCAGGCGTTCCGGATGGACGGCGCCGTGCCGGTCTATTTCGAGGCCGCCGCGGGGATCATCGCGCTCGTGCTGTTGGGCCAGGTGCTGGAGCTGCGCGCGCGGGCGCGCACCAGCGACGCCATCCGCGCGCTGCTGAAGCTGGCGCCCG
>DASWOE010000024.1:0-17111 GCA_036398875.1 Rhizomicrobium sp. | reverse complement strand
CGCAACACGATCTACGACCAGTACAAGGCGAACCGGCCGCCGCCGCCCGAGGACCTGATTCCGCAATTCCCCCTGGTGCGCGACGCGACCCGCGCCTTCGGCGTCTCCTGTGTCGAGCAGGACGGGTTCGAGGCCGACGACCTGATCGCGACCTATGCGCGGCTGGCGCGCGAGGCCGGGGCGCGCTGCACCATCATCTCCTCCGACAAGGACCTGATGCAGCTGGTCGAGGACGGCAAGGTCGAGCTCTACGACACCATGAAGAACAAGCGCATCGGCGCCGCCGAGGTGATGGAGAAGTTCGGCGTGCCGCCGTCCAAGGTGATCGAGGTCCAGGCGCTGGCCGGCGACAGCGTCGATAACGTGCCCGGCGTGCGCGGCATCGGCATCAAGACGGCGGCCGAACTGATCAATCTCTATGGCGATCTCGAAACGCTCCTGAGCCGCGCCGGCGAGATCAAGCAGCCCAAGCGCCGCGAGACGCTGATCGAGAATGCGCAGAACGCACGCGTCTCCAAGAAGCTGGTCACGCTGGACGCCCATGCGACGATTCCGGAGGGCCCCGAACGTTTCGCGGTGCACGAGCCCGATCCGAAGGAACTGATCGCCTTCC
This sequence comes from Rhizomicrobium sp., assembly GCA_036398875.1. Taxonomy (GTDB): domain Bacteria; phylum Pseudomonadota; class Alphaproteobacteria; order Micropepsales; family Micropepsaceae; genus Rhizomicrobium. The sequence continues at coordinate 16,498 of DASWOE010000024.1, read as the reverse complement.
TCAAAGGCATGGAATTCAACTCCATCACCCGCCGCGTCGCGGCGCATTTCGGCATCGAGGATGCCGAGGCGATCGCACCCACGGTCGAACCCTCCGCCACCGCCGCCGACCGCGTCGTCAAGCAGGCCGATCGCGAGACGCCGCGCGTGGTCGAAAGCCATGTCGGCGCCGTCGCCGGCCGCGACGCCATCGTCAAGCCGGTCGATCTCGACGCCTACAAGACCGTCACGACGGCGAAGGATCTCGACGCCTGGATCGTGCGTGCGCGCGAGGAGGGCCATGTCTGCATCGATACCGAAACCACCGGCCTCGATGCGATGACCGCCGGGCTGTGCGGCGTATCGCTGGCGGTGGCGCCGGGCGAGGCGTGCTACATCCCCTGCGGCCATCGCAAGGGCGACGGCCTCGATTTCGGCGCCGCCGGCGACCTGGTGCAGATGGACGCGGCCGACGTGCTGGCCCGCCTGAAGCCGCTGCTCGAAGATCCGTCGATCCTCAAGATCGCGCAGAACCTGAAATACGATTTCACCATCTTCGCCCGGCGCGGCATCCGCGTCGCGCCTTACGACGACACGATGCTGATCTCCTACGTGCTTGATGGCGGGCTGCACGGCCACGGCATGGACGAGCTGTCGGAGCTCCATCTGAGCCACAAGCCCATCGCCTTCGCCGACGTCGCCGGCAAGGGCAAGGACAAGATCACCTTCGATTGCGTGCCGATCGCGGCGGCGACACGCTATTCGGCGGAAGACGCCGACGTCACGCTGCGGCTCCATCTTCTGCTCAAGGCGCGCCTGCCGGCCGAGGGCAAGACGACGGTCTACGAGACCCTCGAACGTCCGCTGGTCGCCGTCCTCGCCGACATGGAGGGCGAGGGCGTGACGATCGATCCGGATCTGCTGCGCCGGCTCTCCAACGATTTCGCCCAGCAACAGGCGGCGATGGAAAAGGAAATCCACGCGCTCGCCGGCGAGAATTTCAACATCGGCTCGCCCAAGCAGCTCGGCGACATCCTGTTCGGCAAGTTCAAGCTGGAGGGCGGACGCAAGACCAAGACCGGCGCCTGGTCGACGGATTCCGACGTGCTCGAAGACGTCGCCGCCCAGGGTCATCCCATCGCCAAGATGGTGCTCGACTGGCGCGGCCTCGCCAAGCTGCGCGGCACCTATACCGACGCGCTGCCGACCTACATCAATGCCAGGACCGGGCGGGTGCACACCTCCTACAACATGGCCGCGACCTCGACCGGCCGTCTCGCCTCGACCGATCCCAATCTGCAGAACATCCCGGTGCGCACCGAAGAGGGCCGCCGCATCCGCCAGGCCTTCATCGCGCCCAGGGGCGCCAAGCTGATCAGCGCCGACTATTCGCAGATCGAGCTGCGCCTGCTGGCGCACATCGCCGACATCCCGCAGCTCAAAAAGGCATTCGCCGACGCGCTCGACATCCACGCCATGACGGCGTCGGAGATGTTCGGCGTGCCGATCAAGGGCATGCCGGCCGAGACGCGCCGGCGCGCCAAGGCGATCAATTTCGGCATCATCTACGGCATCTCGGCCTTCGGCCTGGCCAACCAGCTCGGCATCGGGCGCGGCGAGGCGGACGACTACATCAAGAAATATTTCCAGCGCTTTCCCGGCATCCGCGACTACATGGAGACGACCAAGGCCTTCGCCCGCGAGCATGGCTATGTCGAGACGCTGTTCGGCCGGCGCATGCACATCCGCGAGATCAAGTCGCCGGTGCCCGGCTTCCGCGCCGGGGCCGAGCGCGCCGCGATCAACGCGCCGATCCAGGGCACCGCCGCCGATGTCATCCGCCGCGCCATGGCGCGCATGCCGGAGGCGCTCGCGAAGAAAAAGCTCAAGGCCAAGATGCTGCTCCAGGTCCATGACGAACTGATCTTCGAGGCGCCCGACGCGGAGGTGGAGAAGACCAAGACGGTCGTGACCGCGGTGATGGAGAAGGCGTCCTTGCCGGCGATCCAGCTCTCGGTGCCGCTCACCGTCGATGCCCGCGCCGCCCAGAACTGGGACGCGGCGCATTAGCGCCGCCTGTAATGCCATTATCGCTTGAACTTAACTCGTCATGGCCCGCAGTCGCTGGCCATGACGCCTATTATGAATTCTGTGCGGCGAGGCTGTTCCTGGCACGCAAACTCCACCGCGAACACGCGTTCACCCTTGCCGCGCCTGGCGGTCTTTGGAAGATCGACCACGCCCGCAAAACCGCCGCGCCGGCTTCTACTGCACGCGCAGATCCGGCATCAGCGTCTTGCGGCCCTCGACGCAGGCGGCAAGATCGGCGCCCGCGATGCGGTTGCCCTCGCCGTCGTCGATCGCCACGCTGGTTTTCCCCGCCACGATGAGCTTGGCGGCATAGGCCAGCGCGCCGGCGAGGTCGAATGCCTTCTCGCCGTCGCCCAAATCCAAGGCCGCGGCGCCGTCTTCGGCATGGCTGACGATGTAGTTCATCGGAACAGTCTCCTCAGGCGGCGATGCTCTTGAGCCCGGTTTCGGGCGTGATCCCGGCCTTGCCCAGCGCCTGCATCAGCTCGGTCATGGCGGTTTGCGCATCGCGCCGTTCGCCGTCCGGCGCCGCCTGTGCGATATAGCCGGCGAGGAAGCCGGGACGTCCCAGATAGCCCAGCACGAGCTCGCGGGCGCGCTGTGCCTGGCGGCCCTCGGTCAGCATGCCGCCGGTGCAGAGCCGCAAGATCATCGTGGCCTTCTCGACCGTGCTGCCGGACTTGGCGTCGATCGCCTCGAATATCTTCGCGCGGCTCTCGATCGTGCAGGCCAGCTTGTCGAGCAGGTCCGACATCTCCTGGCGCTGATGCTCCTGGAAGCCGGACCGGCGCACCCGCGCCTGAAGCTGGGCCAGCCTCTGCAGCCGCTGCAGGACCGGCGTCTTGGCGGTCGCGAAATACTGCTCGAAGCCGCTCGCGGTCAGGATCGGCAGCGCGAAGGTCGCGAGCTGGCGCTTGTTCTCGGCGCCGATGATGTTCTCCTCGACGAACAGAAGTTTTTCGAACCTCTCGTCCGGCGTCGCGGCGCCCGCCATGTGCTCGCCCAGCGTCTCGTGCGTGACCAGGCGCTTGGAGCGCCAGGTGAAGGCGGCGATGAGGTCCTCGTGGCTCAGATAGCGGCCGATGCCCAGCACCACGCGGTTGGCGATCTGGCGCAGCGTCCGGAATTCGTCTTCGAGCGAGGCGGGGTCGAGGCGCTTGGCGCTCTTGAACTCGGCCAGGATGCGGTTGGCGATGGCGGTGCGCGCCTCGGGCAGGTCGTCGGCGGCGAAATGGTGGGTCAGCGCGTTGAGCCCGGCGCGGGCGCCGCCATCGGCCGGTTCGCGGCCCAGGAACAGCTGCACCAGGTTCGCCAGCGCCTGGCCGAGATTCTCGTTGGCGCCGATCAGCTCGTGCAGCGCCGCCGATCCGGCCAGCACCTCGGCCAGCAGCGAATCGATCGCGCTCATCAGAAGCGTGCGGCCCTTGCCCTCGGCCGGCGCCTCCTGGGTCAGCTCCAGCAGGCGGAAGACCTTCTCGTCCCAGCCCTTGGCGTCGCGCAGCCGCCGCGCGATCGCGCCGTTGAGGATGTAGAGGCCGTCGGGCTGGGCCGCCAGCTTCGTCGCCAGCGCGCCGAAGCCGCCCGGCGCGACCTCAGGAAACGTCTTGTTGCGCGCGTCGCGATAGACGCGATTGAAGGCCTTGGTGGTCAGCTCGTTCAGCGTCTTGATGATCTGCGCCACCGGCGTGGTGGTCGAGGCGGCCTGCGCCACCGCGATCTTCTGGATCGCGTGCTGCAGAAGCGTGCCGGTCGCCTCCAGCTTCTCCAGCATGTCGGCGCGATGGCTGAGCTCGGTGATGGTGATCTTGTTGCGGCCGAGGAATTCGGGGATGAGCCGCGTCATCGTGGCGCGCGCGTGATAGGAATACAGATCGTCCGGCTTGAAGCAGGGCAGCGCGTGCGGCACGTCTTCCTGCGCCGGCTGCGTCTTCACCTTGTTGTGGCCGTCCTCGAAGATCTTCAGCGTGAGGAAGTCGCCGGTGTCCTCGTTATAGGTCTCCTTGACGACCTTGACGCCGGTGGCCTTGTCGTCGGCCATCAGGGTCTGGGCGAAGTCGATCGCCGCGTCGCGCTCGGTGCGGATGTCGAGCATCTTCCAGGCGCCCTTGGCGCCCTGACGCGAGAAGATCTCGTAGTGAACAGACAGCGCCATGCGTGGCTCCGCGACCGAAGCGCACTATGTGGTTCGCCCTGTTAAACGGCGGTTAAGCCGGCGTCCGCCGCATGGATGGTCGGTGCTTCGCCGCACAGCGCGCAGGCCGGATCGCGCGCGAAGCGCAAGGTGCGGAAGCGGGTGGTTAGCGCTTCGTAAATCAAGAGCTTGCCGGCCATGGATTCGCCCGCGCCGGTGATCTCCTTGATCACCTCCAGCGCCTGCAGCGTGCCCATCACCCCGGCCGCGGCGCCGAGCACGCCGGCCTGCGAACAGGACTGCGCCGTCTCCGGCGGCGGCGCTTGCGGGAACAGGCAGCGATAGCACGGGCGATCCTTCTCATGCGCCTTGTAGGTCGAAAGCTGGCCGTCGAATTCGCTGACCGCCGCGCTGACCAGCGTCTTCTTCGCGAAGAACGCGGCGTCGTTGATCAGGAAGCGGGTTTCGAAATTGTCCGAGCCGTCGGCGACGACGTCATAGCGCGCGATCAGGTCCAGGGCATTGGCGGGCTCAAGCCGCATGTCATGGCACTCGATCCGAACCCGCGGGTTGATCGCGAGCGCCGCGTCGCGCGCCGATGCCGTCTTCGCCCGGCCGATATCGGCACTGCGATGGGCGATCTGGCGCTGCAGGTTGGAGAGGCTCACGGTGTCGAAATCGGCGATGCCGATCGTGCCGACGCCGGCCGCCGCGAGATACAGGATGACCGGGCTGCCCAGCCCCCCGGCGCCGACCACGAGAACCCGGGCACGCCCCAGCCGCGCCTGGCCGGCGCCGCCGACCTCGCGCAGCACGATGTGGCGGGCGTAGCGTTCCAGTTCGTCGTCCGACAGGGCCATGCCCGTCTTTAGACCATCGGCCGGCGCGCCAAAACCGTTGCCTGCGGCAATCTATTTCTCCATACGGTTACCATGGTCAAAGCTAACATATTGAAACCGTAACATTTCTCGGAAAACCGTGATCCGTCATGTGCGTTGCTGCCTGCCGCGCCAGAATCTATCTTGATTGGAATAACGGTGCCGGGCGAACAACACGGCCGCCGGTGGGAATTCTTTTCGAGGTGTGCAATGTCGAATGCTTTCGGCCTTGAGCAACAGGGCTTCCGTCATCTCAAGGCCGTGCATTGGAATTTGCCGCCGGCGCATCTTTACGAGATCGCCATTTCGCGCGGCGAAGGCAAGCTCGCCAAGGACGGCCCGCTGGTCGTCCTGACGGGGGAGCACACCGGGCGCTCGGCCTCCGACAAATTCGTCGTGCGCGACGATGAGACCGACAGCCAGATCTGGTGGGACAACAACAAGCCCATGACCCCGGCGCATTTCGATGCGCTGCAGGCCGACATGATGGCGTTCGCGCAGGGCAGGGAGCTGTTCGCCAAGGACCTCTTCGGCGGTGCCGATCTCTCCCACCGCCTGCCGGTGCGCATCGTCACCGAATATGCGTGGCACTCGCTGTTCGTGCACCAGCTCCTGATCCGTCCGACCGCGGCCCAGCTGAAGGATTTCGTGCCGGAATTCACCATCGTCGATCTGCCGAGCTTCGAGGCCGATCCGGCCAAGCATGGCTGCGCCAGCAAGACCGTCATCGCGGTCAATTTCACCAAGAAGACGATCCTGATCGGCGGCACCTCCTATGCCGGCGAGATGAAGAAGTCGGTCTTCACGATCATGAACTACCTGCTGCCGGCCAAGCGCGTGATGTCGATGCACTGCTCGGCCAATGTCGGCAAGGACGGACAGTCGGCGATCTTCTTCGGCCTGTCGGGCACCGGCAAGACGACGCTGTCGGCCGACGCCACGCGCACCCTCGTAGGTGACGACGAGCATGGCTGGAGCGAGCACGGCGTCTTCAACATCGAAGGCGGCTGCTATGCCAAGGTGATCAAGCTCTCCCGCGAGGCCGAGCCGGAGATCTATTCCACCACCGAGCGCTTCGGCACCGTGCTGGAGAACGTCGTGATGGACGACGCGACGCGCGCGCTCGATCTCGACAGCGCCCATTATGCGGAAAACACCCGCGCCGCCTATCCGATCGATTTCATCCCCAACGCGTCGGAGACCGGCCGCGCCGGCCATCCGAAGAACGTCATCATGCTGACGGCCGATGCCTTCGGCGTGCTGCCGCCCATCGCAAAGCTCACGCCGTCACAGGCGATGTACCACTTCCTCTCCGGCTTCACCGCCAAGGTCGCCGGCACCGAGAAGGGCCTCGGCAAGGAGCCGCAGCCGACCTTCTCCACCTGCTTCGGCGCGCCCTTCATGCCGCGCCATCCGAGCGAGTACGGCAATCTGCTGCGCGACCTGATCGGCCTGCACCAGGCCGATTGCTGGCTGGTCAATACGGGCTGGACGGGCGGCGCCTTCGGCACCGGCTCGCGCATGCCGATCAAGGCCACGCGCGCGCTGCTGGCGGCGGCGCTGGACGGCAGCCTCGCCCATGCCGAGATGCGGATCGATCCCAATTTCCGTTTCCGCGTGCCGGTGGCGGTGCCGGGGGTCGATCCGAAGATCCTCAATCCGCGCGACACCTGGGCCGACAAGGCGGCCTATGACGCCCAGGCGCAAAAGCTGGTCGGCATGTTCCGCGCCAACTTCAAGAAGTTCGAGGCCCATGTCGGCAAGGACGTGCTCGAAGCCGCGCCGGCCCTGGCCGAAGCGGCGGAGTAGGCCTTGACCTGATAGACTGCGAGGGCCCGCGACGCGTCGCGGGCCTTTTGCGTGAAACGGAGAACCGATGCCCGATGCCAACGGATTGCTGACGCAGCCGGAGCGCGACCACATCGCTTCCGTCATGCAGCGCACGCTGAAGCCGACGGCATGTCCCTGGTGCGGCGAAACCCGCTGGGAGGTCGGCATGGCGATCGTCGTCGAGCCGCCGCTGCTTCCCGACGGCAGGCTGTATCTGCTCGGCGCGGTCATACCGATGGTGACCCTGATCTCGCCCTGCGGCCATGTCGCGCATTTCGCGGCCAAGAAGTTCGGACTGCAGGTGCAGCCGACGGAAGCGCCGACGCCCCCGCCGCCGATGGGCTGAGCGGCTGGACTGTTCCGCGCGATACATTCAAACCTGCGCGGGCACCGGTTACCGGGGCCATCGTTCCGAAATCCAACGCGTGCCGCGTGCAACCAGCCAAGGATAGATGGAGAAGATCACAAGGGCAATCAGACCGGTTTCAACCGATGCGATGAGTGGATTTATATGCGCCCCGCTGGCCGCGTCGTGCTGGTTGATCACTGCCGCGGCGCCGCTCATATCTCCGAATCCCGTTCCAAGCGTCGATATCCCGGCGATCACCGCGTAGCCCGGCAGACTGAGAAGCGCGCCGGCGAGGAACAGCCAGTACGCGATCTTTCGCCGTGATTGGCCGAGCCGCACGCCGAGCGCCGTCGCCGCCGGCAGCCAGACAAGCGGAAACATCGTGGCGACGAGATAGAACTGTATGACGACGGAGCCGTAATCCGTGAAGCCGGCATTCTTGCTCCGCACGAGGATATCGAGATCGTCCAGCACCAGAGTGGACGCGAAATTCATGAAGAACAGGGCGCCCAGGTGGACACAGACGACGTAGAAAACGGTTGATGGCTCGCTGCCTGGCGCAGGGGCCGCCGGTTCGGCCGCGCCCGCTTCGGGGTTGAGCCAAACCTGCAGCCATTGCCAGTAGGCCGCCGCCACAAGGCTGCCGAAAACGCACAGGAACGCGGATAGCGCCCAGGACGGATAGATCGCATCGAACGCCGCAATGACGGCAAAAACAACCGTCGCCACACATATAAATAGGAATACTCGGGACCAAATCATCGCCGCAACCCCAAGAACGGGGCGCGAATATTAGCAATATACGATCAAGTCGCCGCCTTTATTTTGCGGCCCCCCAAGCGGAATTATTTGTCTTAGTCGCCGGCCGGCGACTTTCAATTTGTCCGATACACCCACACCCGCGCCGGCGGCAGGTTGAAGAGCACGAAGGCGCACTGGTGCACGCTGACGCCTTCGGGCGGCGCCACGGGACTGTGCAGGCCGTAGGAGAACTGCACATAAGGCGCGCCGGGCTTCAATCTGGCGAGCACGCCTTGGAGGAATCGCTGCCGTTCGGCGACGGAAAAGTTGAGCAGCGGCACGCCGGAGATCGCGCCGATGAAACGCGCCTCCGCATGATGCGCCAGCGTCTTGTCGAGATCGAAGGCATCGCCCGCGATGACATGCACGCCGGCGAAGCGCGCGGCGACCAGGCTTGCGAAATGCGGATCGTACTCCACCGCCACGATCCGCTCCGGCGCGATGCCGCGCGCGATCAACGCCCGGGTGGCGACGCCGGTGCCGGGCCCCAACTCCAGCACGGGTCCATCGACCGACGGATCGATCTCGCGCGCCATCGCCCGCGCCAGTGCGGCACTCGACGGCGCGATAGCGCCGACGGTCCTGGGCTGCGCGATCAGGCGGGTCAGAAATCGCAAACTATCCAAAATCTCGCTCCGAAACGCCGGATTGCGACGCCACTTTCACGCGCAGCCAATCGGCCGCAAGAATACCCTGCGCCCTCAATCGTTCCTCTCTCGCAACATTCTTTGGGCAGACCAAATTACCAGGCCCATAACTAACAATACGAATGTCCCATAGATGTCGTATTCGACGTTGTTGGATATTTGATATCCGGTGTGTCCTAACCCCGACATCGGCTCGCAGTAAAATGCACCATGTACAGCCCTGCGACAGGACGATCCCAGGAACTCCACCAGCAATGACGAAGAGTAATAGCCCAGCGCGGATTCTCCGAAGAACTCCGCAATGCTGAGCAGGCCAATTTGCCTTTGGGCCTGGATCTGATGCTTGTGCCATTCGGTCGCCGACAGCTTGGCGTCAATCAGGCTCGACACTTCCGCGATGCGCTCGCGGAGTCGACGATAGCGTTCGCCGGTTCTGCCGATGACCCGCGACGCCGGGACAAATCGTCTCCTCATGAAATCGCGAAGACTTTGGTGGCCGATGATGGGTTGCTCCCGGATCGAATCCAATTTCCCATTGAGCATTTCGATCGAGGCCGTGGTGCCACTCGCACGATCGACGATGCCGCCCTCGACATAGCTGTTGAGCACAGTCAGGCACGAAGACAGAAATTCCAGGGCCACGATCAGTTTCCTCTCGCGCGCCGCGTTGGTAATCTGTTTTCTCGTGTCTTTGTCGAATTTCAAGCCGGGATTGAGGTCCCGCCAATAGTCCTCCGGCACAATTGAGCCGTCTGCCTCCTCTACATGACGCAGATCGGAGATTGATTCACTTGAAAGCTGTTCTTTTCCATTGTGGTAGTTCGAGACGGCTAGGTTGAGGCGCGCCTCGATGGCGTTCATTGCATTGTGAATTAGTCGAAATCTCGCGATCCACAGCAGCGACATCGTGCGTTCTGTCGCGAATTCCGTCAGGTTCTGTATGATTCGACCCCTTTGAAATCTGTTCATTCCACAATCAACTATGACCGTTCGGGTGAAAATGTCGCCCATTTCCTGAATGGGGTTCACACGGCCTTCTTCATCGACGGAGTGATTGTTTCCCAGGTTTGAGAACACATAGGCACGGCCGTCCATGCATTTATTGCCGACGTATTCGGGCTTTGTTTTCTGCATCGCGGCTCGGGCACTGCCGCTCGCCGCTTCGTCTTCGCCGAAGCAACGGTTTAGATAGGACTCGGTTACTGCGATGACAAAGCGATCCAACGCAACCGCCTTTTCCTTGTCGCTGTTGATAAGATCGAATATGGCGGCGATTATCTCATCGCTGTTCGGCTTGTCCCATTCCTCGGGGTGTCTTCCAAGCTCGACCAGCGTTGCCTCGAGTCTCTCCTTGTCCTTCGACACCAGATGCCTTGCGATTTCAACCACTTTGGACTCGAGATATGTGTCCGAAAGTCCGGCGAGAACCTCTGCAAAGGTCGGCGGCGTCCGGGAGTCGTAATTGAGTCCGAACATTCGGAGCATGTGGATGATCGCGCCGGTCTTTTCGTTGCTGTGCGTAAAGAGTGCGCGATTGAAAAAAAGCTCGATAGGCACGATGAGATAATTCGCGCCTTGCACATAACGTCCGAACGCCTCATCGAACAGATCCTCGGGGAAGGCATGCAGCGCGACCTTGCTGAACGGAGCGCCTTGTTCGCCCTGTAATGTGCGGGTGCCCGCTTCATCCGTCAGGGTGAATGTCTGATAGGGCCTTGCGTGCCGCGTCCAGCGAAAATGGGCTGTCCGCGGCGGCGCAGACACGAAAAATTCGACCGTGTTGGTGAGTCTGTTGCTGAGCCCCGCCGCCTGCACGCGTTCTTCGTATTGCTGCGTTAATGCTCGCTCGACCGATCCGGCGCGCGCGAGGATGGCATCCTTCTTCGCAACGATGCTTCTCTTGAGCGTTATATAGGGCTCAGTGAAATCGAATGTCTCACGCACATAGTCAAAGATTTTGTCCTTTCCGCCCCTCAAGTTCTTTTGCGACGGCTTGTGGTGGGCTTCCTTCCACAGGAAATCTAGTATGCCGGCGGTGGTGCCGCTCAGAGTCTTATAAGGATCGACTTCGTCGCCGAAAATGTTGGCGGCATCGCCGTTGCTATGTCTTTCCTGTGTCTTCTCAATATACAGCGGCGCAAATACGAGATGCGTCACGCGCGCTGCACGCGTGATAGGCCTGGGCGCGTTGAAGTTGAACTCGTTGTGGATGTACGAAAATAACCTCGCGGTTAACCTGCTGCGCGAATGTTCTTCCCGGGGCACAGGGACCTTTAGCGCCCGATCGCGATAGGCTTTGAGCTTGCTGTTGCGCCATGCGGTCCTGAAGCGTTGGATGGCGTCGTTGTCTCGTAGCCGACCGTAAGCAGCGAGGATATGGACGTCACTTTCGCTCTGCTCCACCTCCCGCATGATGACATGGGAAAGCTCCTCGAGCTTGCGCTCGAGTCCCTCAAATGCAGACCCCATGAACATCCCCCGGATTCAATCAGGCCGGGATATTACCGAAGGGATCTCAACTTCAAAGGGAAAAGTGCCGGCTACTTCGCCTCGAAAAAGCTCTTCGCCTTGGCGAGCCAGCCTTCGCTTTCGGGATGGGTGCTCGCGTCGCTCAGCTTCTCGAATTCCTTCAGCAGCTCCTTCTGCTTCTTGCTGAGCTTGGCCGGGGTCTCGACCGCGACCTCGACATAGAGATCGCCATGCATGCCGCCGCCGCGCAGCACCGGCATGCCCTTGCCGCGCATGCGGAACTGGCGGCCCGATTGGGTGCCCTCCGGGACCGTCACCTTGGTGCGCCCGCCGTCCAGCGTCGGCACGTCGATCGCCCCGCCCAGCGCCGCGGAGACGAAGCTGACCGGCGCGCGGCAATAAAGATCGTGCCCTTCGCGCTGGAACAATTCATGCGCCTTCACCGATACGAAGATGTAGAGATCGCCCGGCGGCCCGCCGTTCAATCCCGCCTGGCCCTCGCCCGACAGGCGGATGCGGGTGCCTTCCTCGACGCCCGGCGGAATATCGACGCTGAGCGTGCGCTCCTTCTGCACATGGCCCGAGCCCTTGCAGGACTTGCAGGGATTCTTGATCACCCGCCCGCTGCCGCGGCAGGTCGAACAGGTGCGCTCGATGGTGAAGAAGCCCTGCTGCGCGCGCACCTTGCCGATGCCCGAACAGGTCGGGCATTGCTCCGCCTTGGTGCCGGCTTCCGCGCCCGCGCCGCCGCAGGCCTCGCAGGCCACCGCGCTCGGCACCTTGATCTCGGCGCCCCGGCCCTTGAAGGACTCTTCGAGCGTGATCTCCAGATTGTAGCGCAGATCGCCGCCGCGGTTCTGCCGCCGGCCGCGCCGCCCGCCCATGAACTCGCCGAACAGGTCGTCGAACACATCGGCGAAGCCCGAGGCGAAGTCGAAGCCCGAAGGCCCGCGCCCGCCCATGCCGTTCTCGAACGCCGCATGGCCGAAGCGGTCATAGGCCGCGCGCTTCTGGTCGTCCTTCAGGATGTCATAGGCTTCGCTGATCTCCTTGAACTTGACCTCGGCGGTCGCATCGTCCGGGTTGCGGTCGGGGTGGAGTTCCATCGCCAGCTTGCGATAGCTCGCCTTCAGTTCGGCGACGCCGGCGCCCTTCTGGCAGCCCAGGACCTCGTAATAGCAACGCTTCATCTGTCCAGCCCGCATTCGCTTTCAAAACCGAAAACCGGAAAGCCTGAAATCGGAAGATGATGCCATCCGGTCCAATTTCAAGCATTCCGGTTTTCCGGCGTCCGTCAACCGGCCATGGCCGGCCGATCAGTTCTTCTTGTCGTTGTCATCGACCTCGGAGAACTCCGCGTCCACGACATTGTCGTCCGGCTTGTTGCCGGCGCCGTCGGCGGCGGCATCCGCCGCGGCGGCGCCCGCCTGGCCCGCCTTGTACATCGCCTCGCCCAGCTTCATCGAAGCGGTGGCCAGGCTCTGCGTCTTGGCCTTGATGTCCTCGGCGTCGTCGCCCTTGACGGCTTCCTTGAGCGCGGCGATGGCGCTCTCGATCCCCGTGCGCTCGGTGGCGTCGATCTTGTCGCCGTGCTCGGAAAGCGCCTTCTCGGTTGAATGGACCAGCGCGTCGGCCTGGTTCTTGGCCTCGACGCTTTCGCGGCGCTTCTTGTCCTCGGCGGCATGCGCCTCGGCGTCCTGCACCATCTTCTTGATGTCGGCTTCCGACAGGCCTCCGCTCGCCTGGATGCGGATCTGCTGTTCCTTGTTGGTCGCCTTGTCCTTGGCCGTCACCGACACGATGCCGTTGGCGTCGATGTCGAAGGTGACCTCCACCTGCGGCACGCCGCGCGGCGCCGGCGGAAGGCCCATCAGGTCGAACTGGCCCAGGATCTTGTTGTCGGCCGCCATCTCGCGCTCGCCCTGGAAGACGCGGATCGTGACGGCGGTCTGGTTGTCCTCCGCGGTCGAGAAGATCTGCGACTTCTTGGTCGGGATCGTGGTGTTGCGGTCGATCAGCCGGGTGAACACGCCGCCCAGCGTCTCGATGCCCAGGCTCAGCGGCGTCACGTCGAGCAGGAGGACGTCCTTGACCTCGCCCTTCAGGACGCCGCCCTGGATCGCGGCGCCGATGGCGACCACTTCGTCCGGGTTGACGCCCTTGTGCGGCTCCTTGCCGAACAGGTTCTTGACGATCTCCTGGACCTTGGGCATGCGGGTCATGCCGCCGACCAGGATGACTTCGTCGATCTGGCTGGCGCTGACGCCGGCATCCTTGAGCGCGGCCTTGACCGGCCCGACCGTCTTCTGGATCAGGTCATCGACCAGGGCTTCGAGCTTGGCGCGGGTGATCTTGATGGTCAGATGCTTGGGGCCGGACGCATCGGCCGTGATGAAGGGCAGGTTCACCTCGGTCTGCTGCGCCGAGGACAGCTCGATCTTCGCCTTCTCGGCCGCGTCCTTCAGGCGCTGAAGCGCCAGGCGGTCGGCGCGCAAATCGATGCCGTTCTCCTTCTTGAACTCGTCGGCCAGATAGCCGACCAGGCGCTGGTCGAAATCCTCGCCGCCCAGGAAGGTGTCGCCGTTGGTCGACTTGACCTCGAACACGCCGTCGCCGATCTCCAGCACCGACACGTCGAAGGTGCCGCCGCCCAAATCATAGACCGCGATGGTGCCGGACTGTTTCTTGTCGAGGCCATAGGCCAGCGCCGCGGCCGTCGGCTCGTTGATGATGCGCAGGACTTCGAGGCCCGCGATCTTGCCGGCATCCTTGGTCGCCTGGCGCTGGGCGTCGTTGAAATAGGCCGGGACGGTGATGACCGCCTGGGTGACCTTCTCGCCCAGATGGGCCTCGGCGGTTTCCTTCATCTTCTGCAGGATGAAGGCGGAGACTTCCGACGGGGAATATTTCTTGTTCTCGCGGCCCGAGACCCAGGCATCGCCGTTGTCGGCCTTCACGATCTTGTAGGGGACCATGCCCATGTCCTTCTGGGTCATGGGATCGTTGAAGGGGCGGCCGATCAGACGCTTGATCGCGAAGAAGGTGAATTCGGGATTGGTGACGCCCTGCCGCTTGGCGGGCTGTCCGATCAGGCGCTCGCCGTCCTGGGCGAAGGCCACGATGGAGGGCGTGGTGCGCGCGCCTTCCGCATTCTCGATGACTTTGGGGGCGCTGCCCTCCATGACCGCGACGCACGAATTGGTCGTGCCGAGGTCGATGCCGATGACTTTTGCCATGTGTACTTTCCTATCTTTGGCGGACGGGTTCCTGGCCTTCCGAAGAAGCGCCCTCCGGGCCGTCCCCTAGCATGAAAGACCCCGGCAAAAGCCCGGAAAAAGGCCCTTACCGTGTCATGGGCTATATAGGGAGGGCGCGCCGGGACGGCAAGGGTAACGATCCGTGATTCGATGATTTCCAGGCCGCCCCCTGGGGGATAAACCCCCAGGGATATTACGAATTCGGTGCCGTCCTCACCGCCCCGCGTGATCCGCCAGCACATCCGCGATGCAGGCCGTCAGCTTCTTCGCCGTCGGGATGTGGAGGAATTCGTTCGGTCCATGCGCGTTGGATTTGGGACCCAAGACGCCGGTGATCACGAATTGCACGCCGGGGAATTTCTCCCCCAGCATGCCCATGAACGGGATCGAGCCGCCTTCGCCCATGAACGCCACCGGCTTGCCGAAATGGGCCTGGCTCGCCTTCATCAGCGAGGCTTCCAGCCAGGGTGCGAGGCTCGGCGCGTTCCAGCCGGATTGGCCGCCCTCGGCATCGAACTCCACCTGCGCGCCATAGGGCGGATCGGCCTCCAGCTTCGCCTTGATCGCCGCCGTCGCCTTGCCGGCGTCGCAGGTCGGCGGCAGGCGGATCGACAGCTTGGCGACCGAATAGGGCAGCAGCACATTGCCGCCGTTTTCGGGAAGCGGATAGCCGTCCATCGCCGTCACCGCGAGCTGCGGCCGCCAGGTTCGGTTCAGGATCAGCTCGGTGAGATCGGACGCCACCGGCCCGGTGCCACCGGCCAGCGGCATCTTGGTATAGACCTCCTCGCCCAGGATCGCGGCCGAGAGGCGCGCCTGTTCGAGCCGATCCGGCGGCACCTGCACATACAGCTCGTCGAGCTTCATCGTGCCGGTCGCCTCGTCCTCGATCCGGCTCAAAAGCGTGCGCGCGATGCGGAACGACGACGGCACGATGCCGCTGGCATCGCCGGAATGCACGCCTTCGGTCAGAACGCGCACGCTCAGGTTTCCCATCGCGATGCCGCGCAGGCTGGTGGTCAGCCAGAGCTGATCGTAATTGCCGCAACCCGAGTCGAGACACACGACCAGATCGGGCGTGCCGATCCGCGGCGCCAGATGATCGATATAGGCCGGCAGGTCGTAACTGCCCGATTCCTCGCACGCCTCGATGCAGATCACGCAGCGCGCATGCGCCGCCTTCTCCTCGCGCAGCTTCAGGATCGCGGCCAGCGAGGCGAACATCGCATAGCCGTCATCGGCGCCGCCGCGGCCGTAAAGCCTGTCGTCCTTGAACACCGGCGTCCACGGCCCGGTGCCTTCGGCCCAGCCCTTCATCTCCGGCTGCTTGTCGAGATGGCCGTAGAGCAGCACCGTGCCTTTCGCCGCGCCCGTGCCGGGCACTTCCATGAAGATCAGCGGCGTGCGGCCTTTGAGGCGGACGACCTCCAGCTCGGCCCCCGGCACGCTGGCGAGCTTCTTGCGCGCCCAGGCCTCGAACATCGCCACCGCCCGCTCCATATGGCCGTGCGCTTCCCAGTCGGGGTCGAAATGCGGCGACTTGTTGGGGATGCGGATGTAGTCGGTCAGGACGGGAAGGATGTCGTCTTCCCAGATGCTTTCGATGAAGGCGGGAATGGTCATGGGGCTGCTCGAATGATGGCCGTCGCACCTTGCCGCATTTCTCACGGCGCGTCATGGGCTTGGCCGCCGCAATTCGGTCACGCCGCGCCTGTGCTATGGTGCCGCGAGGGGCCATGGCGAGCGAAATCATCCTTCTCAAGATCTGCGCGCTCAGTCTCGCGATCCTGTGGCTGCTGGCCATCTGGCGCGGCGTGCGCACGGTCGGCGGCACCTTCCGCCGCTGGCGCGCCGGCGAAGGGTTCGGCCCCGATCCGTGGCTGCTCGCGCCTTTTGCCCTCGCTCTGGTTCTGGCGGGCAGCTGGATCGCCGGCCTGTTCTTCCTGCCGCCGGGCTTTCTCGCCACCTTCGACCTGGCCGATGTGCTGGGCGATTCCGACGTCCTCTTCCTCGACATCTTCATCGCCGTGCGCGATTCGGCGACCTGGATCTGGGGCCCGGCGCTGG
>DASWOE010000023.1:0-9053 GCA_036398875.1 Rhizomicrobium sp. | reverse complement strand
GCCAGCAGCAGCGCGTCGCCATCGCGCGCGCGCTGGCGCGGGCGCCGCGCGTCCTGCTGCTGGACGAGCCGCTGTCCGCGCTCGACCCGCAGATCCGCGGCCGTCTGCGCAACGAGCTCAAATCGCTGCAGCGCCGGCTGGGGATCACGACGCTGATGGTGACGCACGACCAGGCCGAGGCGCTGGCCATCGCCGACCGCATCGCGGTGATGCGCGCCGGCCGCCTGCTGCAGGTCGGCACGCCGCGCGAGATCTACGACGCGCCCGCCGATCCGTTCACCGCCGGCTTCGTCGGCGCGATAAACCTTTTGCCGGCGACCGCCGAGAGCGCCGACACCATACGGATCCTCGGCAGGGTGCCGCTTTCCCTGCGCCACGGCTTTGCGCCAGGGGCCAAGGTGCTGGCCGCGATCCGGCCCGAATTCATCGCGCTGGATCCGGCGCGGGGCGCGCTGGCCGCCACGGTTGCGGGCCGCGAATTCCAGGGCGCCTTCGTGCGGCTGTCGCTGGCGGTCGAGGGCCTCGACCAGCCGCTGCTGGCCGATGTCGGCAACGCCGATGCGCTTGCGGCGGATGGCGGGCGCGTGACGGTGGGCTTTGCGCCGCGGCATGTGCGCCTGTTCGCGGACGCGCCATGAAGGCGCGGCGGTTGGGACGGCGCGCCGAGGCGCTGACGCCGCTGCTCTATTGCGCCTTTCTCGCGCTTTTCTTCGCCGCGCCGCTGGGGCTGCTCGCGGTCAAGTCCCTGACCGGCGCCGATGGCGGCTGGACCCTCGCGAACTACGCCGAGTACCTGCGCGCGCCGGAGCTGTTCGCCTCGCTGCGCAACACCCTTTTCCTCGGCCTGGGAACCGTCGCGCTGACGGTGCCGCTGGCGTTCCTGCTGGCCTATGGCATCGAGCGCAGCCGCATGCCGTTGCGCGGGTTGTTCGGGCTGATCGGCGCGGTGCCGTTGCTGGCGCCGTCGCTTCTGCCGGCCATGGCGCTGGTCTATCTGTTCGGCCAGCAGGGCCTGCTTGCGTCTTATCTCGGCGGCCGCACGATCTATGGCGCGCCGGGATTGCTGCTGGCCGAGACCATCGCGACCTTTCCCCACGCGCTGGTGATCCTGCGCACGGCGCTGTCGGCGGCGGACGGGCGGCTCTACGAGCAGGCCCTGCTGATGGGCACCGGGCGATGGCGGACCTTCTTTTCCCTGACCTTGCCGGCGGCGCGCCACGCCCTGATCAGCGCCGCCTTCGTGGTGTTCTCGCTCGCCATCGCCGATGTCGGCGCGCCCAAAGTGGTGGGCGGGAATTTCGACGTGCTGGCGCTCGACATCTACAAGCAGGTGCTGGGCCTGCAGAACTTCCATCTCGGCGCCGTCGTCGCCATGCTGCTTTTGGGGCCGACGGTGCTGGCGGTGATCTTCGAGCGCTGGGCCGCAAAGCGGCAGGCGGCGCTGCGCACGGCGCGCGCCACGCCCTATCGGCCGGACGCGAATTGGAGCCGCGACGTCATGGTCTTCATCGGCTGCGCGCTGATCGGTGCCGGCATCGTCGGCATCCTGCTGGTCTGCCAGCTCGCCGCGGTGGTCAAGCTGTGGCCCTACGATCTCGCCTGGACGCTCGACCATTACCGCTTCGACGATTTCGACGGCGGCGGCTGGAGCGCGGTCGGCGATTCGGTTCTGCTCGCGGCGGCGACGGCGGCGGCCGGCACGATGCTGGTGTTCGGCGGCGCCTATGCGGCCGAGCGGCTGAAAGCGCTGCGCTGGGCCCGCATGCTCTATGCGGCTTTCGCGCTGGCGCCGGCGGCGGTGCCGGGCCTGGCGCTCGGCCTCGCCTATGCCCTGTTCTTCAACGACCCCGCCAATCCGCTGCACGTCCTCTATGCGACCTTCTGGGTGCTGCTGGCCGCCAATGTCGTGCATTTCTTCACGGTGCCGCATTTGACCGCGCTGTCGGCGATCAAGTCGCTCGATCCGGAATACGAGGCGGCGGCGCAGATGTCCGGGCGCGGCATCTTCACGGTGTTCCGCGCCGTCGCCATGCCGCTGTCGGCGGCCGCGCTGGCCGAGATCGCGCTCTATCTGTTCGTCAACGCCATGACGACGGTGTCGGTGGTCGTCTTCCTCTATCCGCCGGCGTTCAAGCTCGCCGCCGTGGCGGTGCTGAACATGGACGATGCCGGCGACGCCGCGCCGGCGGCCGCCATGGGCATGATGATCGTCTATGTCAATCTGTCGGCGCGGCTGTTCGGCGCGCTGGCGATGCAATATCTGCGGCGGTCGTCGCGCGCGGCGCCGCCGCCCCGGATCGCGGCGGTCTAGCGTCGCAGCGCCGCGGCGAGCAGGTCGCGATAGTGCCCCAGCGGCGGCGCATCGCGCGACAAATCCTTGCCGCGGTCGTCGCAGCGGCGCAGCAGCAGCGCGGCTTCGAAGGCCGGCTCGCGCGCGAATTGCGCGGCCTCGGCCGCGGTCATGACGCCGCCCTGCAGCGCGAGGCTGAGACGCGAGGCTTCGCTGAGGCCGTCGAAATAGTCCGGTTCGACGGCGCAGAGATAGCGTTTGGCCTGGACATGCAGCGCGACGGGCGCCGTCACCGCCGGCCCGAAAGCCCGCGACAGCCAGGCGGCGCCGAGCGCTTCGTGCCCGATGTCGCGGCCTTGCGCGATGGCATCGGCGCCGTCGGAGACGAGAAAATAGCCGATGTCGTGCAGCAGCGCCGCGACGACGACGGCATCGGCCGCGCCCGACGCCCGCGCCAGGGCGGCCGCTTGCAGCATGTGGCGTTCGAGCGACAAATCCTCGCCATAGCCTCCGGCGCCGAAGCGCGCGAACAGCTCGAAGATCGAGTCGATAGCCGCGCTCACGCGGCCGGTTCCAGGATCCGCTCGACGGCCTTGGCGCCGGGCGGCGGCGCTTCGGTGCTTGCGGCGACGAGCGGCAGCGGGCTCATGGCGCGCAGAGCGGCGGCCGCATCCATCACCGTGCCCAAAAGCGTCGTGCGCCGCCTCTCGCTGAGGCAGACGACATATCCCGTCAGGCGGCAGGTGGTGACGTCGCGATCCAGGGGCAGAAAGCGCATGCGGTCGTCCGGCGGACATTCGAGCGAGAAGAACAGGCTGACGCCGAGGCCGATCGCGACACCCTCCCGAATGGTCTCGCGCGTGTGCAGCTCCATCGCGTCGGCCGGCGTCACATCGGCGGCGTGCAGCAGCGCCTCGGTCGTCGTCCGCGTCCGCGACGTCGCCTCGCGCAGCAGAAGCCGTTCCTGCGCGAGGGCGGCGAGCGGGAAGCTCTCGGCCGTCGCGAGCGGATGGTCCTTCGGCACCGCCATTACCAGTTTGTCACTGAACAGCGGCTCATAGGCGAACGCGTTGTCGCCCGGCGGATCGCTGACGATTCCGATGTCAATCTGCCCGTCTCTTAGCCACGAAAAAGTCTCCCCGGCATTGCCGATACGCACGCGGATCGATGTCGTCGGAATGCGCAAACGTATTGCGGCTGCTAGCCGCACCGCGAAAAAGGGCGAGTCCGAGCCGAGCCGCAGGTCCGTTGTCATGCGACCGTCAGGATCGCCCAGAAGATCGTCGATGTCCTGAGACGTGACGAACAGCTTTTGGGTCAGGTCGAACAATTGCCGGCCGAAGGCGGTCAGCCTGAGCGGCGGCTTGCGCCCGTCGAACAGCGCGGCCTGGTGACGACCCTCCAGGGCCTTGAGCTGCTGGGACAAAGTCGGCTGCGAGACGTTCAGCCGCCGCGCCGCGCGGCTGATGCTGCGCTCCGTCGCGATCACATGAAATGCGCGCAAATGCTGATGATTCACGCTCACGCGTCGCTTGCCCCACCCATTTACGGCCAACAGCACAACCTACACATCGTTACCGACGAATTTGTGACGCACGCCGCGCCATAGGAATCTTCTATGGCGCGCATTCAAGCGAAGTATTGGCCGCCCGCGCCTGGCCGCAGGCATATCGCTGCATCGCACCGAACGGCGGCCGGATCCCACTGTGTGTCCATTCGGCGCGCCGCCCGGTGTGCTTTGCGCGGTCCAGTCAGCGATTTCTCGGGGGTTAAATCATGAAAGCCAAGTACAAGTTTTCCTGTGCCGTTGCGGCACTGCTGAGCGGCTGCGGCGCCGCGCTCGGCGCCACGGATGCGAACACGCAGCCAAGCGGCATCGAAACGGTGGTCGTGACCGCGCAGCGCCGCGACGAAAGCATCGAGAAGGTGCCGCTGACCGTGCTCGCCTTTTCCGGCGACAAGCTCGCCGATCTCAACGTCAGCACCATTCAGGACCTTCTCAAATACACGCCGAGCGTGACCTACGGCAACAACGGACCGGGGCAAGGCGAACTCTTCATCCGCGGCCTCAGCAACGGCTTCCGCGGCAACCAATCCACCGGCACCGTCGGCCTCTATCCGAACACCGCGATCTATCTCGACGAGCAGTCGATGCAATTTCCGGCGCGCAACCTCGACATCTACATGGTCGACATGCAGCGCATCGAAGTGCTCGAAGGCCCGCAGGGCACGCTGTTCGGCGGCGGCGCCGAGGCCGGCGCGGTGCGCTACATCACCAACAAGCCCGATACCGGCAAGTTCAGCGCAAAGGCCGAAGCGAGCTATGGCATGACCAATGGCGGCGATCCGAATTCGAGCGCCGACGTGACGATCAACGTTCCGCTGATCGCCGACAAGCTCGCGGTCCGCCTTGTGCTCTACGACGATCAGCAGGGCGGCTATATCGACAACGTCTACAGCCAGTTCGCCCGCAAGGACTCCGATCCGGGCAACACCGTGCTCGGCATCCATCCGGTCGGCGGCAAATGCCCCGACGGCTTGCCGGCTGCCGGCGCCTGGCAGCAGGGCGGCCAAGCGTGGTGTACGCTTCCCAACGCGCCGATCGCGAACAACGAGAACATGGCCCGGGACAACCAGAACCCCGTGACCCATCAGGGCGCGCGCGCCTCGCTGCTGTACCAGGTCGATGACGACTGGAATGTCCTCATCTCGGAGAGCTTGCAGAAGCTCGATGCGGAAGGCCTTTCGGTGGAATATCCGACGGGTTCGAATCTCCAGACCCTGAAGCCGCTGCAGGTGACGGCCTTCGCGCCGTCCTGGAACAAGGACGACTATTCCAACACGGCCTGGACGGTGAACGGCAAGCTCGGCGACATCTCGCTGATCTATACCGGCGGCTGGACGCTGCGGAACATCAACCAGCAGATGGACTACAGCAACTATCAGCGCACGTATTACGGCACCTATTATACCTGCTCCGGCGGCACCACCTCGTACTCGAACTTCGATGCCGGCGGCCCGCAGAAGTGCTACTCGCCGATCGGCAGCTGGCACGACACGATCAAGAGCACCCATATGAGCCACGAGGTCCGCGCCAGCACGCCGAGCGATTGGCAAATCCGCGGGATCGCCGGCGCCTATTACGAGCAGTTCAAAATCTACGACGACATGAACTTCGACTATAAGACGATCCCGGCTTGCACGCCCCAGTGGCTGGCCAGCCAGGTCGGCGGCGAGCCGGTCTGCCTTGGCGCGGCCGAGCCCTATCCGGGCAATCCGGGCGCGGGAATTCCGCCTGCGACGGCCAATCATCCCGGCCCGCGCAGCGACGCAACGGCCTTCGGTGAAGACGTGCAGCGCGGCTACGATCAGACGGCGCTCTTCTTGTCGCTCGACTACGACATCCCGTTCGTTCCGGGGCTCACCGTCAGCGCGGGCAGCCGCTGGTTCCAGTATCAGGAGTACGAGCTGGGCTCGGTCTACACCACCAATACGAGCTGCGAGAACGTGCTGGTCTGCTACGACAATCCGAGCTTCCTGACGAAGGCCTATCCCAAGCGCGACATCGACGCGCACAACGACCATAAGACCTATGCCGGCTTCAAGAGCCGCCTCGGCGTGACGTACAACGTCACGGACGACATCATGGCCTATTACACCTACTCGGAAGGCTTCCGTCCGGGCGGCTTCAACCGCTACAACACCAATCAGGTTCTAAACCTCAATCCGGGCGCCAATCCGCAATACACGACGCCAAACGCCTTCGGCCCGGACTCGCTCACCAATCAGGAAATCGGCGTCAAGGCTCAGCTGTTCGATCACAATCTGATCGTAAATCTGTCGGCCTACAGCATGAACTGGCGCGATGTGCAGTTCCTGTTCTTCCAGCCGCTCTATACCGGCAACGTGACGTTCGCGACCAACGGGCCGTCCTATCTCATCCAGGGCGCCGAGCTTCAGTTCATCGGCCGCCCCATGGACGAACTCACCATCGAGGGTTCGGCGACCTACAACGAAAACACCGAAGACGTGTCGCCCTGCCTGATCGGCAACATCGTGGGCAGCGCGACCTTCGGCAAGTGCATCACCCAGGCCAATGGCGGCGCCTATCCGAACCCGTATGGCGTGGTCGGCGGTCAGGCCGCGTTCTCGCCCAAATGGCAGGGCAATGTCCGCGTCCGCAAGGACTGGACCATGGGCGACTATCTCGGCTTCGCCTCGGTGGGGCTGAGCTACACCGGCCCGATGTGGAACCAACCGGCCAATTATGTCTCCGGCAACGGCCTGTCGATTCCCACGACCACCTATCTGCGTTACTATATGCCGGGCTACACGACCTTCGACGCGGCGATCGGCGTGGATTACGATCGCTGGAATGCGCAGATCTACGGCGAGAACCTCGGCAACTCGCATGCCAGCACCTTCACCTCTTCGGCCCAGTGGATCAAATCGGAAGTTCCGCTGCGTCCGATGGTGGTGGGCGTCAAGGTCGGCTTCACCTACTAAGCGCAGCCGCCATAGTCGGTTAAGCTTCGGCGGGTCGCGGCACCCGCCGAAGTCATTTTACGGGTAGCGATGGATAGCCCTTCGACAGACACGTCCCCGCTCGCGGACGAGATTGTCCGCTTGCGCGACTTGCAAAAGCGCAAGGGGCACGCCGAGGCGCTGCGGGGCGCGCAGTCTTTGCTGCAAGGTGCGCCGGACAATCGCGAGCTGGCGTTGATCGAGGCTTCCAGCCTGCGGCACCTCGGCCGGCTGGACGATGCCCTGGAGCGCCTCGCCGGTCTGGAGCGGAAGCATCCGCATTTCAGCCTGTTGCACGAGGAGCGCGGGCTCTGTTACGTGGCGCGAAAGGACGCGTCCAGGGCGATCAGATCCCTGCTCTCGGCGGTTACGCTCAATCCGGCGCTGCCATTCAGCTGGCGCATGCTGGAGGGCATCTACCGGCTCGTCGGGGATGCGCAGAACGCCGTGCTGGCCGCGGACAATGTGGCCACGCTGAAGCACCTTCCGCCGCAGGTGGTCTCCGCGACCGCGCTCTTCTCCGACGGCAATCTCGACCGCGCGGAGCCGATGATCCGCGAATTCCTGATCCAGCACGGCAATCATCCCGACGCCATGCGCCTGCTGGCCCGGATCGGCATCGCGCGCGAGGTTTACGACGACGCGCAAATCCTCCTGGAGGGCGTGCTGATCCTGGCGCCGAACTACGATGCGGCCAGGTTCAATTATGCGCAGGTTCTCATGCTGCAGCACAAATATGCGCAGGCGCGCGACGAGATCGAGCGTCTGTTGCAAACCGACCCGCAGAGCAAGGAATATCGCCGCCTCGGCGCCTCCATCGCGGTTGGATTGGGGAACCACGACGGCGCCATCGCAACCTACCGGGATCTGCTCGGCGAAACGCCGCGCGCGCCGGACATCAGTCTGTGGCTCGGCCACGCTCTGAAAACGACCGGGCGCATCGCGGACGCCGTCGCCGCGTACCGAACCGCGGCGTCCGCCCGGCCGGATTTCGGCGACGCCTATTGGAGCCTCGCCAACCTCAAAACCTATCGCTTCGAGAACGACGAAGTCGAGCGGATGCGAGCGGAAGAAGCCGCGCCATCGACGGTGCTGATCGATCGATATCACCTCTGTTTTGCCCTCGGCAAGGCGCTTGAGGATCGCGGCGAGATCGCGCAGTCCTGGGCCTATTACGAACGCGGCAATGCGCTCAAGCGGGCGCAGAGCGCCTACCGCGCGGACGTCATCGAAGGCAACACGCAGCGGCAGACCGATACTTGCACGCGCGGGTTCTTCGTGGAGCGGACCGGGTGGGGATGCGCCTGCCCCGATCCGATCTTCATCGTCGGTCTGCCGCGCGCCGGCTCGACCCTGCTGGAACAGATCCTCGCTTCCCACTCGCAGGTCGAGGGCACGCACGAACTCCCGGACATTCAAAACACAGTGACGACACTGCAGGGACGCGGCGCCGCGCTCGACAGCCCGCTTTATCCGGCCGGACTCGCCGATCTGCCGGCACAAGCGTTCTTGGCGATGGGCGAGAAATATCTCGCGGACACGCGCATCCATCGCAGCGGCAAGGCCTTCTTCATCGACAAGATGCCGAACAACTTCCGCCATGTCGGCCTCATCCACCTGATGCTGCCCCAGGCGCGGATCATCGATGCCCGGCGCGAGCCGATGGCCTGCTGTTTCTCCAACCTCAAGCAGCTCTTCGCCAGCGGGCAGGAATTCACCTACAGCGTGGACGACATCGCACGCTATTACCGCACCTATCTCGACCTCATGCAGCATTGGGACGCGGTGCTGCCGGGGCGCGTGCTGCGCGTGCATCACGAAGACGTGGTCGCCGATCTGGAGGGCAGCGTGCGGCGGCTGCTCGACCATTGCGGCCTCGCCTTCGAACCGGCCTGCATCGAATTCCACAAGACAAGGCGCAGCGTGCGCACGGCCAGTTCGGAACAGGTGCGCCAGCCGATCTTCCGCGACGGCCTGGACCAGTGGAAGAAATACGAGCCGTGGCTCGGCCCGCTCCGCGCTGCGCTGGGCGACGCGCCGGAGCGCTACCGCGACAGGGCGTCGGCATGAGCAAGACCTACGACCTCGCCGTGGTCGGCGCCGGCATCGTCGGCCTCGCGCACGCCTATGCCGCGGCGCGGCTGGGAAAGCGCGTCGTCGTGATCGAGCGCGACGGCCGCGACAACGGCGCCTCGATCCGCAATTTCGGCTTCGTCACAGTCACCGGCCAGCCGCGCGG
>DASWOE010000022.1:0-2166 GCA_036398875.1 Rhizomicrobium sp. | reverse complement strand
TCATCTCCCGCGTGCGCTCAGCCTGCCCGAGAAGCGACAGGACACCGCTGATATGGCTCATGGCCGCGCCGTTGTTGCGGTCCTGCGCCAGCACCTTCTCGCAGCGGTCGAGCGTGATGCGCGCGACCTCGAGCGCGGCCGGACGATTCCCCAGGGCCGTGTAGCAGGTGACCAGCATATTGGCGGAATGAAAGTCCAGCTCCATCAGGCTCGTCGCCTTGGTCCAATAGCGGATCGCATCCTCAAACCGCCGCTCCACGAAGCTCAGGAACGCCGCGGCCTTGTTGACCTCGTAGGATTCCGGATCGAGCTTCAGCGCCATCGCGATCTCGCCCGCCGCCTCGATGCGGCGGCCGTCCTCGGCCAGGATGCGCGCCTTGACGGCGTGCGCCTCGGCCAGATTGACGTCGAGCGCCAGCGCCTTCTCCGCCGCCGCCAGCCCGCCATCGCCGCCGCCGCCCTGGTTGGCGCGCAGGATCATCTGGCCGAGCGCCATCAGCGCCCAGGCGCGCGCATAATGCGGATCGATCTCGACGGCGCGCTTGCACAGCCGCACGATGGTCTCGTTGCGCTTGGGATCGAGCTCCAGCCCCGTCGCATAGGTCTGCCGCGCCAGCAGGAGCAGGTTGTACGCTTCGGCGTTCTCGGTGCCGCGCCGCTCGATCGCCTTCTTCTCCTCCGGCATCAGCTTGAGCTTCAGCGCCTTGACGATGGCCTCGGAGATTTCGTCCTGCAGCGCGAAGATATCGTCGAGATTGCGGTCGTAGCGTTCGGCCCAGACATGCTCGCCGCTCGCGCCGTCGATCAGCTGCGCGGTGATGCGGACCCGCCCGCCCGACTTGCGCACGCTGCCCTCCAGGATGTGGCTGACCTTCAGCTGGCGCGCGAGCTGGGGCACGTCCACGCTCTTGCCCTTGAACTGGAACGCGGTGTTGCGCGCGATCACGCCGAGCGCCGACACCTTCGACAGATCGGTGATGATGTCCTCGCTGATGCCGTCGGAGAAATATTCCTGCTCGGCGTCGCCGCTCATATTGGCGAAGGGCAGCACGCAGATCGACAGCTTGCCGGGCGCGGCCGCCGTCGCCGGCTCGCCCCGCGCCGCGCGCACCGAAAAGGCCTGCACCGGCTTGTCGTGATTCTTGACCTGGTGCTGGCCCATGTCCTCGAAGGCGCAGTCCGTCTTGCCCTCGACCTGGTCCTTCACCACCCGCGACAGCGCGATGCCGCCCACCGGCGCCAGCGCCTGAAGCCGCGCGGCGACGTTCACGCCCTCGCCATAGATGTCGTCGCCCTCGACGATCACCTCGCCCAGATTGATGCCGATGCGGTAGCGGATGCGCCGCCCTTCCGCCTCGCTTGCGGCCGCCTTCTCGGTCGCGGCCTGGATGGCCAGCGCACATTCCAGCGCCGCGATGACGCTGGCGAACTCCACCAGGGCGCCGTCGCCCATCAGCTTGAACTGCCGCCCGCCATGGATGCCGACATAGGGATCGAAGATGCGCGAGCGGTTGGTCTTGAGCCGCTCCAGCGTGCCGGCCTCGTCGGCGCCCATCTGGCCGGAATAGCCGACGACGTCGGCCGACAGGATGGCGGCGAGCTTGCGCTGCATCACGCCTTCTCCGCCGCCAGCCGCGCCTCGGCCGCCGCGATCATCGCCGCAAAGCGCGGATCGTCGCGGATGGAATCGAAATCGGGATCGGCCTTGGCGTGGTTCAGGAAATCGATCGACATTTTCGCCAGCACCGGCCCGAGCAGTTCCAGCGCGGCGTCGGCATCCTTCGCCTGGGCAGACATGTCGCAAGCGAAATTGTAGCGCATGTTCATATTGTCGGGATCGATCAGCAGGCCGCGGCTCATCCATTCCTTGGCGCGCTCGCTCTCGCCCAGGACCATGAGCGCCGACACGCCGAGCCCGATCGCGGCGCCGTTGTTGCGATCCAGCGCGATGACCTTCTCGACCCGAGCCAGCGTCATCTCCGCGGCGCGGCGCAAATTCTTTTGGTCCCCGATCGCGGTGTAGCAGGTGATCAGCATGGCCGGCGAGCTGAAATCGGTTTCCAGAATGGAGGCCGCCTTCTCGAAATGGCGGATGGCATCGTCCGTCCGCCGGCGGCGGAAATTCGAATAGGCGGCCGAGCGGTTGACCTCGTGCGATTCCGGATC
>DASWOE010000021.1:0-8086 GCA_036398875.1 Rhizomicrobium sp. | reverse complement strand
TTTTTTTTTTTTTAATGATACGGAGACCACCGAGACCGTGCATTACTACGTCGCCTACCTGACGGCGGTGTGCCTGGCGCTGACCTTCGCGGCGCTGGCGATGATCGGCTTCGTGCGCAAGCGGGTCGCCGTCGCATGATCGAGATCCGCGACCTGGTCAAGGAATACCCGACGCATGAGGGCCCGCGCCGCGTGCTCGACCGCATCAATTTCGCCGTCGCGCCGGGCGAGAAGCTCGCCGTGCTGGGCCGCAACGGCGCCGGCAAATCGACCCTCATCAAGCTGATCGGCGGAGTCGAGGAGCCGACCGCGGGCCAGGTGAGCCGCGGCATGCGCCTGTCCTGGCCGCTGGGCTTCCAGGGCGGCTTCCACCCCCATCTCACCGGCCACGACAATGTGAAGTTCATCGCGCGCATCTATGGCCAGCCGCTCGATGCGGTGCTGCGCTTCACCGAGGACTTCGCCGAGCTCGGCGCGGAGATGCACATGCCGCTGGAGACCTATTCGACCGGCATGCGGGCACGGCTGGCCTTCGGACTGTCGCTGGCGATCGACTTCGACTGCTATCTGATCGACGAGGTCATCCTGGCCGGCGACCAGAAATTCCACCGCAAATGCCGCGAGGCGATCTTCGAGCAGCACAGCAATCGGGCGATGATCCTGGCCTCGCATGCGCTCGACATCGTGCGGGAATATTGCTCGCGCGCGCTGGTGCTCAAGGAAGGCCGCGGCAAGATCTTCGACGACATCGAGACCGCGATCGAGGTCTATTCGGCGCTGTGAGCGGGCCGGGCCGTCATTGCGCCGCCCGATGCAGCCGGCGCCAGGCCCGCGGCGTCACCCCGGTCGCCCGGCGAAACAGCCGGGTCAAATGGCTTTGATCGGAGAAGCCGCAAGCCAGCGCGACCTCGGTGAGCGGCAGCGCCTGCGCGCGCAGCATCTCGCCCGCCTTTTCCACGCGCCGCGCGATCAGCCAGCCATGGGGCGAGGCCCCGGTCGAGGCCTTGAAGGCGTGCGAGAAATGGCTGCGCGACAGGCCGCAGGCCTCGGCAAGCCGGCCGACCGCGATGCCGTCGCGCAGATGCGATTCGAACAGGGCCTTGGCCCGCTTGACCTGCCAGGGCGCGAGCCCGGCGCTCTTCGCCTGCCCGCCGGCCAGCGCGAACGCGGCGGCATCGAAATTGCCGCGGACCGCGCTGGCCAGCGCGTCCGGCGCAAAGGACCGCAGCAATACGACCGCCGAGGCGATCTCCTGTTGCGACGGAATGCGATTGTGCCCCTGCAAAGCGATCATCGTTCGACTCCCGCGAATGTTCGTTATCGATGCGCGGCAGTGTCGTGTGGGTCGGCGGGGCGCGAAATCCCGGCCGGGTGGCGACACGAACCCTAAGGCGTGAGCGCGGACCCGCACGCCCTTGGCGCCCAGCCGCAAACCACGCAAGCAGAAGGACATATCGCGGCGCCGATTGCCGCTTGCGGCGGCAGAGTACCCGGACGGGTATCGCCGGCCCACTCGCCCGGATTGGTCCGGGCCGCCGCTTTGTGTGAGAGTTGTCCCCGGCGGCGTCCGGGATAGCGGCTTCTATGCGATACGCGATGGCAGCGCTTCTCCTTTTGGCCGGCATCTGCGCCGACGCCGCCGCGCGTGCGGACGACGGACCCAACCCCATCGATCGCTACAAGCGCACGGTCTGGACGTTCGAAAACGGCGCGCCGATCGGCGTGGTCGATTTCGCACAATCCGACGAAGGCTATCTCTGGATGGCCGCACCGGCCGGGCTCTACCGTTTCGACGGCATCCAATTCGAACATATCGCGCCGCAGCAGGGCGCCCATGCGCCGTCCGAGGCCGTCACGGCGTTGCTCACGGACCGATCCGGCCAAATCTGGGTCGGCCATTATTGGGGCGGCGTCTCGATCTACAAGGACGGCAAACTCGCCGATGCCAATCCCGCGCGGCCGAACGGCGTCGTGCGCCGGATCGTCGAAGACCGCGACGGCGCGATCTGGGTCGCGTCCGACGGCATCCGGCGCGCGGGCCTCAGGCGCTATCTTCACGGCAAATGGGACATTGTGGACGCCAGCTGGGGACTGCCGTTCCAGCATCTGAGCGACATCCTTGTCACGCGCGACGGAACGCTCTGGGTGGCGCTGAGCGACGGCATGCTGCGCCTGGCGCGCGGCGCGCGGCATTTCACCTTGGTTCCGGAAAAATACGAGCTCGGCACCACGCTGGCCGAGGCGCCGGGCGGAACCGTCTGGATCCTGAACGGCGACGGCGTCAAGCCTTTCGCGGCCGGCAGCGCGGCGGGCGGGAAACGGCGCGAAGCGGCCGTGGACCGGAATCAGTTTCGGATGCTGTTCGACGCCAAGGGACAGATGTGGCTGGGCGGAGGCTCGTTCCGCGGAACGGCGATCACACGCCCAATCCCGGCATCGGTCGGCGAGGTCAACAGCCAGATCGATCCGCGCGTGAACGGCCGGATGAATTCCGTCTATGGGTTCAAGGAAGACCGGGAAGGCAATATCTGGGTCGGCACGGCGACCGCGATCGAGCGCTATCACGCCGCCGACGTGATCACCTACATCACGCTGTCGGGAAACGGTATCGTCGATTCGAGCCTGGACGACGTGACGAACAGCGCCGGCATCGTCTTCGCACACACCCAGAGTTCGGCCCAGCTGTTCGAAATCGACAGGAACCGCCCGCCGCGGAAGGCCCACCTGTTGCCGGCCGATATCTCGACCATCTGTGCCGACAACCATGGCGGCGTTTGGGCCGTCCTGGGCGACGGCAATTTCGAGCACATTCTGCCCGATCACAAAGGCGTCGTGCGCGCGCCGCCCATCGGCGAGGGCAATTTGTCGGGAAAGTGCAGCGTCGATTCGCGGGAC
Source organism: Rhizomicrobium sp. (assembly GCA_036398875.1). GTDB lineage: Bacteria > Pseudomonadota > Alphaproteobacteria > Micropepsales > Micropepsaceae > Rhizomicrobium. The sequence continues at coordinate 5,191 of DASWOE010000021.1, read as the reverse complement.
CGGCTATGGAATTCCGCGGTGGGGACGGGCCTTTTCACCTACGATCAAGGCCGCTGGAGCAGGGTCGATGTCAGCGCCGAGATCAAGGGCGTCTGGCCCATTACCCTCGCCACGGATCGCGGAGGCTCCGTCTGGGCCTATTACGGCACGCGCGACCTTGTGCGCATCAAGGACGGTCGGGTCACGACCGTGTGGCGGCGCGGCGACATTTCGATCGGGCTGATCGAGGTCATCTATCCGACGAAAGGCTTCGTATGGCTGGCCGGCGACACGGGCCTGGCGCTTTACGACGGCCGCACCGTCAAGACGCTCTCCGCCACGCGGTTTCCATTCCTCAGTCACATCAGCGGCTTCACCGAAACCGGCGACGGCACCGTATGGCTGGTCGCCGAACCGGGCATCGTCTCCATCGCCAAGGCGGATCTCATGGCGGCCCTCGATCATCCGGAGCGGACCTTGAAGCCGCGCATCTTCGACAGCGCCGACGGCTTGCCGGGCGCGAGCGAATACGGCTCCGCATCCAACCAGGCGATCACCGGCGGCGACGGCAGGCTGTGGTTCGCGGTGGCGGACGGCATCGTGTCGATCGATCCCGCGCATCTGGTCCACAATCCGGTTGCGCCCCCGGTCCTGATCCGCGGCCTCGCGACCGACGGCAAGACCTATCCATCGTCGGGCGTCGTGACGCTTGCGGCCGGCACCTCAAATCTGCGGATCGACTATACCGCGACCAGCCTGTCGATCCCCGAGCGCGTGCAGTTCCGCTACCGGCTGCAAGGGGTCGATCCGGACTGGGTCGATCCGGGGCGCCGCCGGCAGGCGTTCTATACGAATCTCGGACCGGGAACCTATGCCTTCCGGGTCATCGCCTCGAACAATGACGGGGTGTGGAACCGCACCGGCGCGACGATGACGTTCACGATTCCGCCGACCTTCGTCCAAAGCGACGTCTTCAAGGCGCTCGTCGTCCTCGCCTTCGCGGCGATCTTCGCGTTCCTGTACCGCCTGCGCCTGCGGTCCCTGGAGCGGACCCTGCGCATCCGCAACGAGGAGCGCCTGACGGAACGCGAGCGCATCGCGCGCGAGCTGCACGACACGCTGCTGCAGGGCTTCCAGGCGCTGGTCCTGCGCTTCCAGAACATCCTCGACAGGATACCGGCGAGCGAACCCGCGCACGACCTCATCGAGCAGGAGCTGGAGCGGGCCGACGCGGTGCTCGCGGAGGGGCGCAACCGCGTCCGCGACATCCGCGGCGCGGCCGGGGCGTCGAGCCTGAAGGACGTCTTTGTTGCCGCCGCCGGCAGCACGGGCGCGCCGTCCCCCGCGGCGTTCGAATTCGCCGAAAGCGGCACGCCGCGCGATCTGCATCCCGTCGTGCGCGACGAGATCGCGCGGATCGGCTTCGAGGCGATCTGCAACGCCGCCAGGCACGCCTTCGCGTCGAACATCGCGGTCCGCCTGAGCTATGGGAAGAGGCTGATTGTCTTGCGGGTGTCGGATGACGGCATCGGCATCGAGCCGCGCCTTCTCGAGGAGAGCGGCAGCGCCGGGCATTACGGCCTGGTCGGCATGTGCGAGCGCGCGCGGCGGATACAGGCGAAATTCAAGATCAGCAGCGTCAAGGACGGCGGCACGACCGTCGAGCTGGCGGTTCCCAGCGCGGTCGCCTATGTGAAGGCGCCGGGGCGCCGAAGCCTGTTCGCATGGTTGGGCCGCCCGGCCTTTGGGGACTGAGATGAGCGGTCCCGATCCGATTCGCGTACTGACCGTGGACGACCACCCGATGCTGCGCGACGGCGTCGTGGCGCGCGTCGCCAACCAGCCGGACATGATCGTGGTGGGCGAAGCGGGCGACGGCCGCGAGGCGGTCGAGAAATTCCGCGCGCTGAAGCCGGACATCACGCTGATGGACCTGCAGATGCCGGGCGAGGGCGGCCTGTGGGCCATCCGCACGATCCGCCAGGAATATCCCAAGGCCCGCATCATCGTGCTCACGACCTATGAGGGCGACGCGCATGCGCTTTCGGCGCTGAAGGCGGGCGCCGTCGGCTACCTGCTGAAATCGGCGCTGCGCAAGGACCTGCTGGACACGATCCGGGCGGTCCATGGGGGCAAGCATCACGTCGAGCCCAAGGTTGCGCAGGAAATGGCGGCGCATGCCGCGCAGGAACAGCTCAACGACCGCGAGATCGCCATCCTCAGGCTGGTGTCCCAGGGCAAGGCCAACAAGGAGATCGGGCGGCAGCTGTCGCTGTCCGAAGACACCATCAAGTCGCATCTGAAAAGCGCCTTCGCCAAGCTCGACGTCAGCGACCGGACCCACGCCGTCACCGTGGCGGTGCGGCGCGGCCTCATCGACATCTGAAACCGGCGCTTCGTTCCAAACGGCGTCCATTCGCGCAAGCGTCCGCGCATGGCGTGCGGGAGCATCGGTCCCGTCAAGCTCGGGGCGTCGATGAGCCATCCGCAAGCCGACCTCGTTCTCGCCGTCGCGCATCATCTTCTCGCCTTCTGCTTCGCCGGCACGCTCGCCTTCGAGATCGCCGTCGCGACGCCGGATCTGACGGCGCCCGGCATCCGCCGCCTGGCGCGCGCCGCGGCTTGCGGCGGCGTCCTTTGGATCGCGCTCCCGGCGGTCGGGTTTTCGCGCGCCGTCCTCGCGGCCAAGGGCTGGGACTTCTATTCGGCGAATCCCTTCTTCTGGGCGGCGCTGGCCGCGTTCGCGGCCGTCCTGCTGCTCGCCATCGTTACGGCGGTCGAGATCGGGCGCTGGCGCCGCGACACGAAGAAATTCGCGACCTCGACGCCCTGTCGCGAAGACGTGCTCGCCGTGCGGCGTCTGCTGTGGCTGGAGGCGGCGGCCCTGGCGCCCGTCCTCGTCTTGGCGGTGTGCGTTTGAAAAACCGCGTGTGCGCTTTGGGAAGAGCGCCGGCCTCCGAAGATGAGATGGATGGCGCCATCGAACCCGATCCTTCAACCCATGGAGAAAATCATGCGGACATCTGCCAACGATCGTCACGACATCGCGCCCGGCGCGCCGCCGGTGACGCATCACCGCACCGCGAAGGTGCATGGCGTGAACATCTTCTATCGCGAGGCGGGACCGCAGGACGCGCCGGTCGTCCTGCTGCTGCACGGCTTTCCGACGTCGTCGCACATGTTCCGCAACCTCATCCCGGCGCTGGCCGACCGCTATCGTGTGATCGCGCCCGACTATCCGGGCTATGGCCAGAGCGACGCGCCCGACCGCGCCGGCTTCGCCTATACGTTCGACCATTTCGCCGAACTGATCGACGGCCTGCTGGACCAGCTCGGCGCCGAGCGCTTCGCGATGTATGTGATGGATTACGGCGCTCCGGTCGGCTGGCGGCTGGCGCTGAAACATCCCGAACGGATCACCGGCCTGATCGTGCAGAACGGCAACGCCTATGACGAGGGCCTGAAGGCGTTCTGGGATCCGATCAAGGCCTATTGGGCCGAAGGCTCGCCCGCCAGCCGCGCCGCCCTCAAGACGCTGATGACGCTGGAGACGACGAAATTCCAGTATACGGACGGCGTCGCCGATGTCAGCCGGATCGCGCCGGACAATTGGGTCTACGACCAGGCGCTGCTCGACCGGCCCGGCAACGAGGACATCCAGCTCGATTTGTTCTACGACTACCGCACCAACCTGCCGCTCTATCCCGCGGTCCAGGCCTGGCTGCGCGAGCGCCGGCCGCCGACGCTGATCGTGTGGGGCAAGAACGATTACATCTTCCCGGCCGACGGCGCCCATCCCTATAAGCGCGACCTGCCCGACGTCGAGTTCCACCTTCTCGACACCGGCCATTTCGCGCTGGAGGACAAAGCGGACGAGATGGTGCCGCTGATCCGCGATTTCCTCGAACGCAAGATCGGCTGACGGCGCGCCGTGATAGCGGCTGTCATCGGCCTTGCCCTCGGCCTCCTCGTCGGCGCGGGGTGTCGCTTCCTCGACATCCCGCTGCCGGCGCCGGTGCGTTTGGTCGGTGCCGGCGTCCTGCTTGCGATGACGCTCGGCTTCGTCGCCGCGGATCGCATCCTTCCCAAGGGAGAGACGCTGGTGCGTCTGGACGGGCCGTGAAGGCGGGAATCGGAATCGCGCTGGCCTTCGCGATCGGCTTTGCCTGCCGCGCCTTCGGCATCCCCTCGCCGGCGCCGACGCTCGTCATCGGCGCCTTCCTGGCCGTGGCCATGACCGGCGGATATGGCGCCGCCGATGCCTGGATGGCGCGCCGCGCCAAGCGGACGAATCGACAAAATGCGGATGGTTGAGAAAGATCGCATGCCCCCGTGAGAGCAGGCTCCTTGTGCCGGACCGCCCCCATCTGGATCCGGACGCACCGGGGAGATCGACGAATGACGCTGCAGGCAGTTGCGTATCACGGAGAAAATCACCACCCCGGCGCCCGCGCCGCCATCGGCCGATCCGAACCGCTTGCCCCCGCGCGCTGCGGCGATCCGGCCCTGGAACATTTCGTGCGCGCGGCGCTGTCGGCCGAAGACGCGCGCCGGGTGCTGCAGGGGTTCTACACCGACGCCTTGCACCGGATCCTGCTGGCGCGCCTGGCGGAGCTGCGCGATACCGAGCCCCCGGCGGCGCCCGGCAAGGTGAAGCCGCTGCAGAAATGGCGCCTGAAGCGGGTGTGCGACCATATCGACGCCAACCTGCACAACCGGATATCGCTGAAACTGCTGGCCCAGGCCGCCGGCGTCAGCCGCATGTATTTCGCGGCGCAGTTTCGCGCGGCGACGAATCTCAGCCCGCACAATTATGTGCTGCAGCGCCGGCTGGCCGCGGCGGAAAGGATGCTGGCCGAGACCGGGCAGTGCATCGTGGATATCGCGCTCGGCGTCGGCTTTCAGACCCAGTCCCATTTCACCACCGTGTTCAAGCGCGCCAAGGGCCTGACGCCGCACCGATGGCGCGCGCTTCACGGCAGCGTCGCTGAACCGCATGAGCGCCCAAGAAATGAGCAGCACATCGCGGCTGCGGCACCTATGTGATCGGCCGGGTCTTTGGTAGATATTGGCGCGCAATTCGGAAAGTCGGCGCCATTGGATCGCCTCGACGCGATGTCGGTGCTCCTGACGGTCGTCAAGACCGGCAGCTTCTCCGCGGCCTCGCGCAAGCTCGACGTTCCCGTCGCGACCGTCAGCCGGAATATTTCGG
>DASWOE010000020.1:0-18986 GCA_036398875.1 Rhizomicrobium sp. | reverse complement strand
CAAAACATGCGCGCGGGCGATGTCGAGATGGTCCATCAGCGCCAGGATGTCGCCGGCCATGTTTTCGCGCCCATAGGCCGACGGATCGTGCGGCTTGGCGCTCTCGCCATGGCCGCGCAGGTCGAGCGCGACCGCGCGGGTGCGGCGGCGTTCCAGCGCGCCGTACCAGCCCAGCCGGCGCCAGTTCTCCGCCCGGTTGGTCGCGAAGCCGTGCACCAGGATCATCGGCCGCCCCTCGCCGCGGCCGCCGATATCGTCATAGGCCAGGGTCAGGCCGCCGGAGGGGAACGTCGCCATGGCGGCATTGTCCGGCGTGCCGGGAACGGGCGCAAGTCAGGCCGGCTTGAAGCCCAGCGCCACGCCGTCCATGCAATAGCGCAGGCCCGTGGGCCTCGGTCCGTCGTCGAACACATGGCCGAGATGGCCGCCGCAGCGCCGGCAATGCACCTCGATGCGGCTGTCGATCCAGCTGTTGTCGGTCGTGGTCTCGACCGCGTCGACCAAGGGCGCCCAGAAGCTGGGCCAGCCCGTGCCGCTGTCGAATTTGGTGGTCGATGAGAACAGCGCCAGCGCGCAGCCGGCGCAGGTGAAGGTGCCCCTGCGATGCTCGTTCAGCAGCGGGCTGGTGTAGGGCGCCTCGGTGCCCTGCTCGCGCAGGACGTGAAACGCCTCGGGCGACAGCATCTGGCGCCACTGCGCCTCGGTGTGCTGCACCGCGAAGGTCCTGGCGAAAGCGGGCAAAGTTCCCAGTGCCGTGCCGGCGCCGCCGAGCATCAGCAATTGCAAAAGGTTGCGCCTGGACGTCATGGCTGTCTCCGCGGTCCGCCGGGTATCATACGCAACTTCGTCGGGCCCGGATTTTCGTTACAGCCGCGAGTTCCGCTCCACAAAGAAATTATTCCGGGGAACACAGTCGTCCAGGGGCGCGTTCTCCAGGGGCAACCGATTTCGGATAGGGAGACGAAGATGGACAAGGATCGCATCGCCGGTTCGGCGAACCAGGCCAAGGGCGCCGTCAAGGAAGCCGTCGGCAAAGCGACCGGTGACGCCAAGCTTCAGGGCGACGGCGCGGCCGACAAGCTCAAGGGCAAGGTCCAGAGCGTCGTTGGCGGCGCCAAGGATGCCGTCCGCGACCTTCGCGACTCGGCGAAATAAATCGCACGCATGTGGCGACGGAAGAGCCCGGCGCAAGCCGGGCTTTTCTATTTGTGCCGCGGCCAGCCCGCGACGCCATAGCGCTTGGCGCCGGCGAACGGCGGACATGGTGGCGCTGACGCACATCCATCCGTGTCGGTTGCGCGCAGGCGGGCGGATTCCCATCGCCAGGACTATGCTCTATACTACCGGAATGTTAAGCAATCATAAGGCATTGTCCGGCGCGGCGCCGCGAGATTCGATCCGCCGAACATGAAGCTGGACGAGCCGCTGATCCGCCTTTTCGACTATCCGACCGGCGACATCCTCGCCGCCCTGCCGGACGCGGATTCGCCGCTCTGGGATGTCGATCAGAGCCGGCAGAAGACCTATCCCGTCCACCGCCTGACCCGCTCGATCATCTTCGACTGGCTGGACAATGCCTGGGAGATCGGCGGGCCGGTGAACGTGAAGCGCTATGACTACGTCCCGGCGGCGCTGGCCGGCCCCGTCTATGCCTGCGCCGACCGGCTGCAAAGGCACTATGGCGGCAAGCTGGTGCGCATGACGCTGGCCGAGCTGCGCGCCCGCGCCAAGATCCCCGGCCATGTCGACAACGGCGTCGGCGTCACGGCGGTGCATCGCTGCCATATCCCCATCGTCAGCAACGAGCAGGTCAAGTTCTACATCGACCGCGTGCCCTATTATCTCGAACCCAATGTGGCCTACGAGTTCGACAACACCCGCGCCCATGCCGTCGAGAATCTGAGCGACCAGCGCCGCGTCCATCTGCTGTGCGATTTCATGCCGGCCGAATTGGTCGCCGCCGCCGCATGATCCTGTCGGAGCGCCACGGCTTCATCTTCGTCAAGGGCATGAAGGTGGCCGGCACCAGCGTCGAGATCGCGCTGTCGCGGCTGTGCGGCCCGGACGACATCGTCACGCCGATATCGCCGATCGACGAGCTTGCGCGGCTTGCGCTCGGCGCCCGGTGCCGGAACTACGCCGCCGACAAGGCGCAGGAGGCGCCCTATCTGGCGCGCTTGCGCGCCGCGCCGCCGGACGCGCTGGATGCGCTGCCGCTGCCGCCGCCCGGCTACACCAACCACATGCCGCTGGCCGCCGTGGCGCTGCGCTACGGCAAGGACATTTCGCGTTTTCGGGTCGTCTGCGTCGAGCGCTCGCCCTATGCCAAGGTCATCTCCTGGGCGAACATGCAGCTCTCCTACGGCGCCTATAAGGTCGGCGGCGCGATGCGCGCCGATATCGCGGCCCTCAAGAATGCCGTGGACGTCGGTTTTCAGACCGGAACGATCCGCGATCCGCGCAACATCGATCGTTACCGCGGACCGGACGGGAAGGTCGTCGCCCAGCCCATGCGCTACGTCTCGCTCGCACAGGATTTCGCCGCCTTCGTCGCCGGCCTCGGCGTCGCCGAAATCCCCTCCTTGCCGCACACCAAGAAGGGCCTGCTGTCGGAAAGCCTTGAACCCAGGGAGGTTTTCAGGCCCGACCAGATCAAGCGCATCAACCTTCTCTTCCGCGAGGAATTCGAGACCTTCGGCTACGAGATGATTGCGCCCTGACAGGCCGGTCGGCCTGTATGGTTACCGCGCAAGCGCCGCACCCGCGCAGGTGTATTATTTTGCGCGCCGCCATTGGGCTTTGCCGGCGCCGCGCTACATAATGCGGGACGGGCAACAAGGAACCTCCCATGGTCGCATTTCTTCGCTGGGCCAAGTCCATCGGGCTGGGCGTCCTGAACGGCGTGGCGAAATTCGCCGCCTTCGTGATCCTGCTCTTGGCCGTGTTTCTGATCATCGGCGCCATCGAAGGCGACGGACTGCCCTCGAACATGGTCCTGGCGCTGGATCTGCGAAGCCCGATCAAGGATTCCTCGAATGTGAATTTCAGCCTCGGCGGCTCGCCGGTCACCGTGATGGACATCGTGCTGGCGCTCGACGCCGCCCGCAACGACCCGCGCGTGAAGGGCGTCATCCTGCGCGCCGGCAGCGCCAACCTCTCCATCGCGCAGGCCGAAGAGCTCGGCGCGGCGTTCAAATCCTTCGAGGCGTCCGGCAAGTTCGTCATCGCCCACAGCCAGGGCTTCCAGGCCTCCGGCCTCGGCGACTATCTGACCACGGCCTCGGCGAGCGAGATCTGGATGCAGCCCCTGGCGCCGTTCACCGCGGCGGGCGAGGGCGGCTCCGAATTCTTCCTGCGCGGACTGCTCGACAAGATCGACGCCGAACCGCAGATCGTCAAACGCTCCGACTACAAGAGCGCCGCCGACCAGTTCATGGAAAAGAACATCACGCCCGCCGACCGCGAGCAGCTCACCCGGCTGATGCAGTCCTGGTACGATTCGGCGACCGCCGGCGCGGCGCAGGCGCGGCATCTGTCGCGCGAGCGCCTGGTGGCCGCGTTGCAGGAAAGCCCGCAATTCACCGAGGCGGCACGGGCCGCGGGGCTGATCGACCGCATCGGCTATGACGACGATGCCGAGCAGGCGGCGCTGACGCGTGCCGGGTCGGGCGCCAAGCTGGTGCCGATCGGCCAGTTCGTGCGCGTGCGCAGCCAGCTCGCGGAAGCCGGCTTCGGGCCGCGCATCGCGCTCATCCAGGCCTCGGGCGAGATCCAGGAAGGCTCGGCCGGCAATGGCCTGTTCGACAGCAACGACGTCATCGCCGGCGACAGCCTGTCCAAGGCGATCCGCGAGGCGGCGGCCGACAAGTCGGTGAAGGCGATCGTCCTGCGGGTCGATTCGCCGGGCGGCTCGGTGACCGCCTCGGACCAGATCCTGGACGCGGTGAAGAAGGCACAGGCCGCCGGCAAGCCTGTCGTCGTCAGCATGGCCAGCGTCGCCGCATCGGGCGGCTATTACATCTCGCTGTCTGCCAACCGCATCGTCGCGGAGCCCGGCACGATCACCGGCTCCATCGGCGTCCTGACCGGCAAGGTGTCGGTCGGGCGCAGTCTCGCGCTGGCGGGTATCGGGACGGATTCGGTCGGCATCGGCAAGAACGCGCTCTACAATTCCGAATTCCAGCCCTTCACGCCCGACCAGCTCGCATCGCTCAACCGCGAGGCCGATGCGATCTATGCCGACTTCACGCAGAAGGTCGCGGCCGGCCGCAAGCTGCCGCTCGCCGCCGTGCAGGGCATCGCCAAGGGGCGGGTGTGGTCCGGGGCCGATGCCAGCCGCAACGGCCTGGTCGATCAGCTCGGCGGCTTCTGGACCGCGGTCGGCGCGGCGAAGAAGCTGTCCGGGCTTCCGGCCGATTCCGACGTCGTCTTCCGCCGCTTTCCGCGCCAGAAGAGCGTGTTCCAGGCGGTCTCGGAGGCGTTCGGCAATTCCACCGCCAGCGCGCGCGCGCTGCAAGGCTTCGTCACGGTGATGAACGCGGCGCCGATGCGCGTCCTGATCGACGCCGTCGGCGCCATGCCGCGCGGCGGCGTGGAACTGAGGGCCACAAACCTGCCGCGCTGAGCGTTCTCAGCAGGCTGCGGCTGCGGTCGGCACGTTTGCCAGCGTTCCCGGCACCACGTCGAACGCGACGGTCAGGCGCGTGGCGTCGGAGACGAACGGCACCGTGCCGTGCCAGAAATAGGACGGAAACAGCACCAGCGTTCCGGCGGCCGGGCGGATGGCGTGATCGCGCCGGTCGCGCGGGCCCAGGCGGAGGTTCGACTCGCCGAAGGTCAGCCAGCCTTGCTCGCCATGGCCGACCGCGTCGGGCACATCGACATAATAGACCGAACTGATCCAGCCCTGCGGATGCACATGATTGGTGTGGTAGCCGCTCGAGCGCAGCCGGCACGACCACGCGCCGCGATAGGAGAATTCGTTCGTCCTGCGGGCGAACAGCGGATGCGCCGGATCGTCGGGCATGGCGCGGATATAGTCTTCCACCGCTTCGTTGATCCGATCGCGCAGCAGGGCCACGGCCCGCGGCGGCCGGCGGAACAGGTTTCCCATGGTCTGGGTTCCGCCGCGCAAGGTCTGGTCGAAGGGCTCGACGCGGCGCGTGTGCAGCCGGCCGAGTTCCTCCATCAAATCGCGGTTGAAGGCGTCCGCGTCGGCGAACCCGGGCGGCGCCGGCAAGCGATAGCTGCGCACCAGCTTTGAGATGTCGGTCAGCGGCCGGATCCGCTCGTCGTCGAGTTCGCGGCAGGCCAGCGTCATCAGGCCCAGCGACAGCTGCTCGAACGGCGCGACGCGCAAGCCGGTTTCGATCGGCTCGAGCGCCTCGGCCGGCGCCTTGCGGTGCAGATGCGTGATCGCCAGCTCCTGGTAATGGGCGACGGTTTGCGGCCGCGCCGCGATGGCCTGCTCGAACACCGGCACGCTTTCGTCCAGCCGGCCCTGCACGACGAGGGCGCGGCCGAGCGCATTGGCGATGTCGTCGCGCTCCGGCGCCAGCTCCCGGGCGCGGCGCAGCAGGCGCTCGGCCGCGGGCGCTTCGCTGAACCGCAGCCGCTGTTCGGATTCGGCCAGAAGCAGATCGGGCTTGTCGCCGACCTTGCCGCGCGCATAGGCGAAGGATTTGAACACCAGGTCGCTGCGGCCCAGAGTCCAGGCCAGGGCATTGAAATCGACATGGGCGCTGGCGAATTCGGGCGCCGCCTCGATCGCGCGCTTATAGGCGTCCAGCGCGTCGGTCTCGTGTCCGGCGTAGTTGAGCGCGTTGCCGAGCGCGTGCAGCGCCTCGCGGCTCTGCGGGCGCAGCGCCGCCGCCGCGCGCAGCGATTCGATGGCGTCTTCGTGCCGCGCCAGCGCCTCCAGCGTCGTGCCGCGATAGTACTGCGCGCTGAAATGGCGGGGGTCGGCCTCGACGGCCGCGTCGAGCATCGCCAGCGCCTCGGCATAGTCGGCCTTGTCGCTCAGCAAGGCGCCGGCCTGCGCCAGCGCATCGCCATAGCCGGGTCTGGCCGCCAGCGCGCGCCGCTGCGCCGCAAGCGCGGCGTCCGTCCGGCCGAGTTCGCGCAGCATGAGCCCGTGATTGTATTGCGCCTCGGCATAGTCCGGCTTCAGCCGCGCGGCCTGGCCATAGGCGGCCTCGGCGCCGGCGGCATCGCCCCGGCGGAACCGCACGCTGCCCAGGCTGTTGTGCAGCACCGCTTCGGTCGGCGCGAGCCCGATCGCCTGGCGCAGCAGTGCTTCGGCCTCGTCCAGCGCCTCGCGGTCCTTGAGCAGCAGCGCCAGGAAGTTCATCGCCGGCATCGCCCGCGGATAGGCGGCGAGCACGCGGCGGCAAATCTGTTCGGCATCGTCATTGCGGCCGGCGTGGCGGGCCGCGTCGGCTTCGCCGAGCGCGCGCGCGACGTCCTGCCCGGCCTGTTGCGATGTCGGCGATGGAGAGCTCACACCCGTTCCCGGTCTCCTAGCGCAACACTGGCCGCGCGCGGCTCACGCCGGCGCCAGGTCGCCCAGCCCCTCCAGCAGGGGCCCCAGATGCGTCTCGTAATTGCGCCAGCGGTCGATGGACGAAGTGTAGACCGGCTGGCGCACCTGCGTGATGCTGAGCGTCGCGACCCGCCGCTCGTTGCGCTGGAAGTCCAGGCAGCGCGGGTCCCATTCCAGCCCGCAATGGGCGATGATGCGCCGCGCGGTCCCCTCGATGTCGTGCACGGTCTCCTCATATTGCAGATCGAGGAACGAGCCTTGCGGCAGCACCTGCCGCCAATGCTCCATCAGCCCGTAATAGCGCCGGTAGAAGCGCCCCAGCCGGCCCAGATCGTTGGAATGTTCCTGCACATCCGCGAAATGGTTGGAATAGATCGACAGGCAGGAATCGACCGGGTTGCGGCGGCAATGGATGACCGTCGCGTTGGGCAGCGCGAGCTTGATCAGGCCCAGGCGATTGTAATTGCCGAGCAGCTTGTCGGTCACGCGCTCGCCTTCGGGCGCGCGCATGCGCAGCCGCCCCACATAGGTCTCGCCCAGTTCGCGCAGATCTGCGGGGGTGAAGTCGCCCAGGACCGCCGGCACCGGCTTGGTGTATTTGCGCTTGGTGATCAGGATCTGCGTCGCGGCGTTCAGGTCCTGCACTTCGCCGGCGGCGCGCACCAAGGGGTGGCTGGAGACGATCTGCTCGACCAGCGTCGTGCCGGAACGCGGCATGCCCAGGATGAAGACCGGCAGGGCCGAGGGGAATCCCGCGCCGGCGCGCGCCGCGATGAAGTCTTTCGTGAAGATCGCCTTGGTCTGCTCGAACCACAGCACGTCCTGCGCCTCGGTATCGGGCAGGCTTTCGCGCTGCAGCCGGTTGGCGGTGTCGAAATGCGCGAAGGCGCGGTCGTACTGCTTGATGTCGTCATAGGCGCGGCCGAGCGCGAAGTGCAGCGCGGTGCGCTCGAGCGGCGGCAGCCAGTCCTCGGTGGCGAGGAATGATTCCAGCGCCGGCAGCCGTTCGTCGCCCTCGCGGAATTTCTGCACCCGGGCGAGGTCCAGCAAGGGCTGGATGCTGTCGGGGTGCAGCGCCCGCGCCCGCTCGAACATGGTTCGGGCCTCGTCCAGGCGCCCGACGCCCATATGCGCCCGCCCAAGCGCCCCCAGCGCTTCGAGCGATTCCGGCGCCAGTGCGACGGCGCGCAGGTTGGCGGCCTCGGCGTCCTCCAGCCGATTGAGGTCGGCCAGGATGCGGGCATGGGTGATGTGGAACTCGACCCGGTCGGGCTGCAGCGCGAGCGCCTTGCCGATCTCGTCGATCGCGGCCTTGGTCCAGCCGTCTTCGAGGAACACCACGGCAAGCTCGCCATGGACGTCCGCGTTGTCGGGCTTGAGCAGGGCGGCGCGCGCCAGCGCCTGGGTCGCCAGCGTGCGGTTCTGCAGGCGGTGCAGGGCCTTGCCCAGCACCAGGAAAACCTCATAGCGCTGGTCGTTCAGGGCGCCCGCGCGCGCCAGGCTCAGCTTGGCGTTCTCGAACTGGTCGAGCCGGAAATAGGCGAGGCCGAGATTGTAGTGCGCCTCGAACTGGTTGTCGCGAATCGCCAGCGAGCGTTTGAACATCTCGATCGCGGCCTGAAGGTTGTCCAGCGACAGCAGGATCACGCCGCTCTGGGTCAGCGCATCGACGTAATCGGGCTTGAGGTCGATCGCCTTCTTGAGCGCCGACAGGGCCTCGACATGTTGCCCCTGGGTGTTGAGCACCAAGCCGAGGTTGAAATGCGCCTCGATCTGCGACGGCGACAGCGAGATGGCGGTGCGGTAGCAGCGCTCGGCTTCCGTCGCATCGCCCTTCATCATGTAGAGATTGCCGAGATTGGCATGCACCGCGGCGGCGCGGGGATTGATCGCCAGGATGCGCTTGAAGGTGCGCTCGGCGGCGTCGCGGTCGTCGCGCTGGGCCTGCGCCAGGCCCAGCAATTGCAGCGCGACCAGCTGGCGCGGATTGGCCGCCAGCACCGAATTGCAGATCGCCTCGGCGGCATCGAACTGGCGCGCGCGCAACGCCTGCTCGGCGCGCTGAAGCTGCTGGCGCAGCTGGTTCTGGGCGGCGAATGCGGTCGGCCGGTCGCTGTGCATCAGTGCGCGAGATCCCTCAAGGCATGGAGCAGCGGCCCGAGCTGCGCTTCATAGCGCCGCCAGCGGCCGACGGCGCCACCATATATCGGTTCGCGCACCTGCGCCATGCTGGCGGTGTTGACGGGCCGCCTGGTCTGGTGGAAGGCGACGCAGCGATCGTCCCAGTCCAGGCCGCAATGGGCGATGAGGCGCCGCGCCGCGCTCTCGACGTCGGCGACGACGTCCTCGTAGCGCATCTGCAGGATGCTGCCGGGCGGCAGCACCGCCTGCCAATGCGCCATCAGGGCCGCATGGGCGCGGTAATAGCGTCCCAGCGTCTGCAAATCGTTGGAGAACGGCATCCGCGTGCCGAACGGCTTCATGAAGCAGGAGAGGCAGGTGTCCACGGGATCGCGCACGCAATGGACGATCCTGGCATGCGGCATGGCGAGGTGGATGACGCCGACCAGAAGCGCATTGGCGAGCAGCTTGTCGGTGACCTTCGGCAGGCCGGCCGCGTGACGTTCGAGGCGCGCGAGATAGTGCCGGCCGATCTCGCCCGACTTTTCCCGTGTCAGTTCGTGCAGGCTCTCGCCGAATGTCGGACCCGATTCCAGGACCTCGGAGACGGCCTGCGGCAGATAGGGCACTTCGCCGGCCGCCGACACCGCCGGATGGCTGACCAGGATCTGCTCCAGCAGGGTCGAACCGGATCGCGGCATGCCGACCAGGAAGATCGGCATTTCGCTGGCCGCGCCGCCGCCGCCGAGCCGCGCGATGGCGTCCTGCGAGAAGATGCGTTGCATCCGCTCGAACGCGCCGAGCGTGGCGGCTTCGTCATAGCGGTTCTGCCTCCGCTCCATCGCGTTGCCCGCCGCGAAGTGGAAAAAGGCGCGCTCGGTGCGTCCCAGATCGTCGTTCATCTTGCCCAGCGCGAAGTGGAAGGGCGGCGGGATTCCGGCGGGCGTTACGCTCGCGGCGTTCGCCAGGGCGTCCATGCGGGCCGCCAGCGGGTCGTTCGCGGTGAATTTCGTGATGTCCGCCAGTTCGTAGAAGACGGACAGCTCGTCGGGCGCCAGTTCCGCCGCGCGCCTCAGCGCCTCGCGCGCCTGGCCGAAATCGCCGGCGACCTTGAGGACATTGGCGAGGTGTATTTGCACCGCCGCCTTGTCCGGTTCGCGCGCGGCCGCCGCCTTCAATTCGGCGGCGGCCTGGTCGGCGCGGCCCAGATCGACGAGGGCGCGCGACACCAGGATCGACCAGTCGACGACCTGCGGCGCCAGCGCCTCGGCCCGGCGCGCATGGGCGAGCGCTTCGTCCAGCAGGTTCTGCTCCCGGGCGATGTGGGCCAGGGTCGCCTGCGCCTCCGGGTCGCGCGGAAAGTCCCGTGCCCAGTCCTGTGCGGCAGCGGTCGCTTCGGCGAACCGGCTCAGACGGCGCAGCGCGAAGATCAGCGGCTTGGTCGCGTCGAGGTTGGGCGACTGCAGCGCCAGCGCGCGGCGCAGCTGTTCGACCGCGTCGGCATACCGGTTCTGGCTGACCAGCATGCAGCCCCGGAAAAAAAACGGTTCGTGGCGGTCGGGGTGGGCGGCCGCGCCACGCTGCAGCCAGGCGGCGGCATCGCTCGGCCGGCCGAGCCTGGCCGACAGGACGGCGGCATCGAGAAAGGCCTCGACCGGGCAGGACGGCAGCTGGGCGGCCCGGGCGAAGGCCTCCAACGCCTCGGCGTCGCGGCCGGCATCCCGAAGCGCCCGGGCGTGACCGAGCAGGGACGCGCCATTGCCGCCATCGATCGCAGTGCTCACGGACATGATGGGCCGCGGGGACCTTTGCGTTTCAAGGGCTTCTACCATGGGCTCGCGGCAATTGGGAAAGGACTCGCGCGCCATGGTTTCGCGCCGTCCGAAAAGCAAAACGGCGGCCTTTCGGCCGCCGCTCGCCTTGTGCCTGTGACCGGGCTTAGAGCTTCACGCCCACGCCGACGAAGAAGCGGCGCCCGATGATGTCGTATTGCGACGGATCGGTGCCGTCCTGCTCGCTCGGATTGTACTGAGGCGGCTGCTTGTCCGCCAGGTTCAGGACACCGCCACGCAGGCTGATGTTGTCGGTAACCGCGTAGTCGCCGAACAGATCGACATAGATCGTCGCCGGCGTTCCCTTCACCGCCCCGATGCCGAACGGCAGTCCGGTCCAGCCCACCGTCGACAGCGTGTTCTTCATCGCGTCGAGATAGGTGAAGCGCACGCCCAGGCTGGCAACGTCGAAGAAGTGCCAGTTGACCGTCAGCTGTCCTTTGTAGCGGGGCAGCGCCGAGTCCGTGGATACGCCGGTCGGCGCGGTCGCGCCGATGGTGCCCGCGAAGTCGATCGAGTGGCCGGTCTTGTTGTACAGGATGCTGTAGCTGTTGAGATACGTACCCGAGAAGTTGAAGCCCAGATCGCCCCATTCCGGATCCGCATCGACCGTGTCGTGCAGGTCGAGCGCCCAGTTCGCCGACAGGTCGATGCCGTCGATCTGGTACTTCTGGTTGTTGTCGAACTTCGTGAAGATGTACATCGAGCCGCCGGACCGCGAAATCTTCGCGCAGTTCGGATTCGCCTCCGAATAGGTCGGGTTCGACCCGTCGAAGTTGAAGCAGCCATACAGGATACCGAACGTGTTCGCGCCGATCGGCTGGTGCAGGTCGATATTCCAATAGTCCACCGTGGCGGACAGGCCGGACAGCCACGGATCGGAGAACTGCGACGTCCAGGCCGCGCCGACGGTGAAGGTGTCGGCCGTCTCGGGATGGACATGCGCGTTACCGGTCGCCTGGATGCCGATCTGGCTGTTGCCCTGTATGAAGTCGGGAGCGCCCGCGTCCGCCTTGTGATGGTTGTTCTGCGCATCGCACAGCGCCTGGACCTGCGCCGCATGCGGACCATTGCGGAACGGGCCATCGACGTTGCACGGATCGGGCAGTTCGGGCGCGCTGCCGAACGAGGTCGAGAACAGCTCGGTGATGTTGGGCATGCGCGTCGCGACTTCGAACGAGCCGCGGGCGGTGAAGCCGTCGAACACCGTCCAGTCGCCTTCGGCCTTCTCCGACCACGCATTGCCGTGGAAGGTATTGGCCTGCTCGGTGATGCGCGCGCCGAGCGTGACCGACACGGACTTCGCGAAGTCCATGTCCTTCAACAACGGCACGTAAAGCTCGCCGAAGGCTTCCTGGTCGTAGATCGCGCCCGAGATCGACTTGGCCGGGGTGAAGCCGGACACGTCGCCCGCGCTCAAGAGCGGGTCGGCGGTGAAGACATAGGTCTGCTCGCGATAGTCCGCGCCCAGCGAGAAGGCGACCGGGCCGGCCGGGAGATCGAAGAGCTGGCCGGTGACGTGACCTTCGACGTTGGTGAAGGTGGTCTTCACCGAGTTCTTGGTGACGCGCGAGACGCAAGCCAGCGATTCCGGACCGAACTTCAACGCGCCGAACGGGTTGAAATCGCTGAAGCCGTTATTGTCGGTGCAATCGCCCGAGCCCTTGCCGAAAAGCAGGTTCTCCACCGCCGAGTTCGACACATTGCCGAACTGGGTCTGGATGGCGTCGAGCTGGCCGTAGGACGCGAAGATGTCGAACTTCAGGTTCAGCGGCAGATTGCCTTTGAGCCCGAAGGTCTCCTGGAACACGCTGTTGCTGTTGATCTGGATTCTCGGACCGAGCGCCAGGAAGCGGGTGACGATCAGGAAGTCCTCGTTCGCGCCGGTGCCGGCCAGCGGGCTGTCGCCGATGCGCGAGTTCAGCAGCGTCTTGAGGTCGGCCGGGATGAACGGGTTGTTGACCGGAACGATATAGCCGGACGTCGTGTTGGTGTTGGGGTCGTTTGGATCGAACACGCGCGCGGTCGGCGCCGGCGTCGGCGCCAGCGATTCGTCGGACGAGTAGTTGGTGAACTTCACCGACATGTACGCCGTGACGTCCGGCGAGATGTCGTAATGGCCCATGCCCATGAAGTTCTGCCGCTGCAGCGGAATGATCAGCAGGTTGTAGGGCTGGAAGTTGAAGGAGTAGGTCGTGCAGGTCGCCGCCGCGGCCGGGTTGGCGCAGAACTGATTTGCAGGATAGGCCGGATTGGACTTGTAGTTGTAGACGCCGGGCGTGCCGCGGAAGTTGAACAGGGAGCCGTCGTCGTTGAAACCCATGGCGCTGGTGGTGGGCACTGCGCCCGGAGCCGCGCCGAAGGGCGCGAAATAGGCGTCAACCGCGGCTTGGCTCGGCCGGTTGCCCGACGAGGAGTTGTAGGAACTCGTCGGCGAGCGCGAGGTGGCCGACGTCGCCTGCGCCGCGAAGGGGCGCGCGCCGTCGAAGATCGGACGGCGATAGGCATAGTCATAGGACAACACCACATTGCCCTTGTCGTCGGCGAAATTGCCGCCCAGCGTGACCGACGCCGACTTCTCGTCGTCGTCGCCCTTGTTGCTGATGCCGTATTGCGCATCGGCGGCGACGCCCTGGAAGTCGTCCTTCATGATGAAGTTGACGACGCCGGTGATGGCGTCCGGACCGTACACGGCCGATTCGCCGCCGGTGATGATCTCGATGCGCGAAACCAGGGATTGCGGAATGGTCTGCAGATCGACGGTGCCGTCCGAGTCGGACGGAGCGGCGCGGCGGCCGTCGATCAGCACGACGGTGCGGTTGTAGCCGAGGCCGCGAAGATCGACCTTCTGCTCGCCGCCGGAGGGCGGGTTGTTCGAGCCGGGGGAGAAGCTGGGAACGACCTGCGGCAGGGTCGATAGCACGTCGGTGAGTTCGATCGCGCCGGTCTGCTTCAGCGTTTCGGCCGACACCGTCGATAGCGGGCTGTCGCTCGAGAAGTCGCGGTTCGGAATGCGCGAACCGGTGACGACCACCGTTTCCGTCGCGGTGTCGTCGGCGCCCAGTGCGGGAGCGCTGACGCTAAGCGCGGCGGCGGTCGCGGCTCCTACCAACAGAGCAGACCTCAAACCCCTCTTGCTTTCAATTTGAAACACTTGGCAACCCCCTTGGTTTGTCGCTGCGGCGACTATGGCCGGCGACGATTCGCTCCGAACTGACTTTTTGCTGCGATGCAGCCTACGCTCGGTACACGCCCAATCCTTGGACATGCCACCAAGCTGCTCACAGACGAAGCTAGAAGCCCGGCCGGAAGCCGTCAAAAGGGAAATGGGTTACCCGGCAAATCCAATTTCGACTGTGGCATTTCGGTGTCATTTTTCTTCACTTTTAGTAGCTTATGCCAATTGTCCTGATGTCGAGGAAATAAAAAAACAAGTCCCGCAAGCCCTTTGAACCTCTCGAATTCCAGCGCCAAATGTTCGGCCCAGCGCCTTGGGGTGCGGTGCAGCGCCGGGCATCGGACTTTCCTTTTGCCTGCGGTTTCTGGCATCTGATGGGTCGCCCGACTGCGAGACCGGCGGGTCTTGGATTTGCTCCCGCGCGGGGGCGCGGTCGGCCTCGAATGCGCGCCGCAAATGGCCCGGCGCGTTGCCAGATGCGGCGGACAATCGGCCATCAACGGGAAGAGACATGCCTGCCAAGACCAAGGCCGAATCCGATCCACCGGTCGAGCAGCTCAGTTTCGAAGCGGCGCTGAAAGAGCTCGAACAGATCGTGGCGCGGCTGGAACAGGGCGAAGTCGATCTGGAAGACTCCATTGCGCTCTACGAACGCGGCCAGGCGCTCAAGGGCCATTGCGAGAAAAAGCTCAAATCGGCCGAGAGCCGGCTGGAGAAGATCGTCCAGGGTGGCGGAAGTGCAACGGCTGTCGAGTCAATGGACCTGGGAACGACCTGAATTGGGTCTTGCCTTGATTTGAGGCGGAAAAAGGCCGACCTTTTCGCAGTGCAATACAGTGCGCTTTTGCGCGCGGAGAACGATCAACCATGGGCCTGCCCACCAAGACACCTCTGCTCGATCGAGTCGGCGAGCCGCATCAGCTTCGCGCGCTGGACAAGAAGGATTTGCGCCAATTCGCCGACGAATTGCGCAAGGAGACGATCGACGTCGTCGCCGTGACCGGCGGCCATCTGGGCGCGGGCCTGGGCGTCGTCGAGCTGACGGTTGCACTGCACTATGTCTTCGACACGCCCAGGGACAAGATCGTGTGGGACGTCGGCCACCAGGCCTATCCCCACAAGATCGTCACCGGCCGGCGCGACCGCATGCGCACGCTGCGCCAGGGCGGCGGCCTGTCCGGCTTCACCAGGCGGACGGAGAGCGAATATGACCCGTTCGGCGCGGCGCATTCCTCGACCTCGATCTCGGCCGGTCTCGGTTTTGCCGTGGCCCGCGATCTGAAGGGCGAGGCGAACAACGTCGTCGCCGTGATCGGCGACGGCGCGATGAGCGCCGGGATGGCCTATGAGGCGATGAACAATGCCGGCGCCATGGATGCGCGGCTGATCGTGATCCTCAACGACAACGACATGTCGATCGCCCCGCCCGTGGGCGCCATGAGCGCCTATCTTGCGCGGCTGGTCTCCAGCCGGCCCTATCGCGGCCTGCGCGATCTGGGAAAGAAGATCGCCAGTCTGCTGCCGCGGCCGATGAAGGTCGGCGCCCAGCGCGCGGAGGAATATGCACGCGGCATGGTCACGGGCGGCACGCTGTTCGAGGAACTGGGCTTCTACTATGTCGGCCCGATCGACGGGCACAATCTGGATCACCTGATCCCGGTGCTCGAGAACGTCCGCGACATGAAGAACGGTCCGGTGCTCGTCCATGTCGTGACCAAGAAAGGCAAAGGCTACGCACCGGCGGAAGCCTCCGCCGACAAATATCACGGCGTGACCAAGTTCGACGTCATCACCGGCGTGCAGAAGAAATCCAACTCCAAGGCGCCCGCCTATCAGAAGGTGTTCGGCGAGTCGCTGATCCTGGAAGCCAAGAAGGACAAGCGCATCGTCGCGATCACCGCCGCGATGCCGTCGGGCACCGGCATCGATCTGTTCGGCCAGGTTTTCCCCGACCGCACCTTCGATGTCGGCATCGCCGAGCAGCATGCGGTGACCTTCGCCGCCGGGCTCGCCGCCGACGGCATGAAGCCCTATTGCGCGATCTATTCGACCTTCCTGCAGCGCGCCTACGACCAGGTGGTGCACGACGTGGCGATCCAGTCGCTGCCGGTCCGTTTCGCCATGGACCGCGCCGGCCTGGTCGGCGCCGACGGCGCGACGCATGCCGGATCGTTCGACATCACCTATCTCGCGACGCTGCCGAACTTCGTGCTGATGGCCGCCGCCAACGAGGCGGAACTGGTGCACATGGTCGCCACCACCGCCCATATCGACGACCGCCCCTCGGCGCTGCGCTATCCGCGCGGCGAGGGCTGGGGCACGATCGAGCGCCCGCTGGAAGGCGTGCCGCTGCAAATCGGCAAGGGCAAGATCTGGAAAGAAGGCACCTCCATCGCCATCCTGTCCTACGGCACGCGCCTGCACGAGGCGCTGCTGGCGGCGGAAAAATTGTCCGGCTACGGACTATCGGCGACGGTCGCCGACGCCCGCTTCGCCAAGCCGCTCGATGCCGATCTGATTCGCCGTCTGGCGCGCGAGCATGAGGTGCTGATCACGATCGAGGAGGGCGCCGTCGGCGGCTTCGGGTCGCATGTGATGCAGTTCCTCGCCTGGGAAGGCCTGCTCGACCGCGGCCTGAAGATCCGCCCGATGGTGCTGCCCGACCGTTTCCAGGACCACGACACGCCGGACCGGATGTACGAGGCGGCCGGTCTCGACGCCAAGGCGGTCGTCGCCACGGCGCTGGCGGCGCTCGGCCGCGAGAGCGAAGCCGAAAGCGCGGGCAAGATCGCGTGATTTGCGCCCTCTCCGCGGGGGAGGGGGAATTCTATGGACGCGCGGCGGATACGTGTTGCATTGTCGGCGGCGCGCGACGCGGCCTTGCGCCGGCGCAAATCGACAACAGGATCGGACGCGGCCGTGGGGATGGCGGCTTCGTCCACTTGAACGAGTGAGCACATGAACACGCCATCCGCCGACGACCTGCGCGCCGACGTCTTTCTCGTCAACAAGGGCTATGCCAAGAGCCGCACCGAGGCGCAGAGCGCGATCCGCTCCGGCCGCCTGAAGGTCAATGGCGAGATCGTGGTCAAGCCGTCGCGCACGCTCGAACCCGATGCGGTGGTCGAATATGTGCCGCCCCACCCCTATGTCTCGCGCGGCGCGCTGAAGCTGATCGCGGCGCTCGACCATTTTGCGCTGTCGCCCGAGGGGCTGGTCTGCCTCGATGTCGGCGCCTCCACCGGCGGCTTCACCCAGGTCCTGCTGGAGCGCGGCGCGGCCAAAGTCTATGCCGTCGATGTCGGCCACACCCAGATGCACCCGAAAGTGCGGCGCGAGCCGCGTGTCGTCTCCATCGACGGCGTCAACGCCCGCGCCCTGACCCGCACGCACATTCCCGAGATTCCGCAAGCCGTTGTCGTCGATGTTAGTTTCATCGGGCTCAAGCTCGCGCTGCCGCCGGCGCTGTCGCTGGCCGGCGGCGGCGCCTGGCTCGTCGCGCTGGTCAAGCCGCAATTCGAGGTCGGCCGCACCGCGATCGGCAAGGGCGGCATCGTCAGGGATGTCGAGCCGCGCGATGCGGCGGTCGGCGACATCTGCGCCTGGCTGGCCGAGCAGCCGGGCTGGCGCCTGATCGGCCGCATCGAAAGCCCGATCGAGGGCGGCGACGGCAATCGCGAATTCCTCGTCGCGGCCAAGAAGGCGTGACGCCTGCCTGCCGCCATTTCGGCACCTGCGGCGGCTGTACGCTCTATGGGCTTGGCGAGACGGAATATCGCGCCCGCAAGCGCGACGGCATCGTTGCCGCCTTGGCCAAGCACGGGGTTGCCGCGGACATCGGCGATGCCGTCCGGATGCCGTCGCACACTCGCCGCCGCGCCGTGTTCCGGATCGTTCCGCGCTCCGGCGGCATCGAGATCGGCTTTCACGCCCACAGGACGCATGACGTCGTCGATATGCGCGAATGCCTGGTGCTGACGCCGGGCCTGTTCGCACTGGTGGACCGCCTTCGGGCCGCGATGACGCCTTTGCTGGCCGACGGCCAGCGGCTCGAACTGCATGTGACCGAGGCCGAGAACGGCTTCGACCTCGCCTTTCGCGCCCAGCAGAAGCTCAATCCCACGCTCACGGCGGCGCTGGCGGCCGTTGCGCCGGCACTGGACGCCGTCCGCATCACCTGGAACGCGGTCCTCGCCTTCGAGAGGGCCGCGCCTTTCGTCCGCTTCGGCAAGGCAAGCGTGAAGCTCCCGCCGGATTCCTTCCTCCAGCCGACCCGCCAAGGCGAGGACGCGCTGCGCGCCCGCGTGCTGCGGATCGTCAAAGGCGCCAAGTCGGTCGCCGATTTGTTCTGCGGCTGCGGCACCTTCTCGCTGTCCCTGGCGGAGCAGGCCCGCGTCCACGCCGTGGAGCGCGAGCCGGCGATGCTCGATGCGCTCGCCGCCGCCGCCCGCGCCGCGCCGGGGCTGAGGCCCGTCACCGTCGCCCGCCGCGACCTCTTCAAGCTGCCCCTGACGGCGCCGGAATTGAACGGCTTCGACGCCGTCGTGCTCGACCCGCCGCGGGCGGGCGCGGAAGGCCAGGTCCGCCAGCTCGCCCAATCGAAGGTCCCGCGCCTCGCCTATGTCTCCTGCGACGCGGCGAGCTTCGCCCGCGACGCCGCCATCCTGGTTGACGGCGGCTATCGCATCGGCACCATCACCCCGGTAGACCAATTCCTGTGGTCGTCGCATATTGAGCTCGTGGCGGGGTTCGCGCGCGGCCGCTGAGGCCGTGGGCGTGGGGACGTTCATGCGATTTCTGACGAAGGCGATCGTTTTCCTGGCGGCCACGTTCGCCGCCTCTGGCGCCGGCGCCGCGGGCTTTTCCGACTGGGCGGCGATCGTGGTGGCGGGCGACTGGCACTCCCATTCCGGCGCGCCGTCGGAGGTGTTCGACAATGCGCGGCGCGACATCGCGGCCGACCTGACGCGGCTCGGCTTCGCGCCGGGCAATATCGTGCAGTTCTCGGTGCGCAACGACACCCATCCGGGTACGGAGCATTCCGACAAGCAGGACATCGCCAACCAGCTCTGGGACCTCTCGAACCGCACCAGCGCCGGCTGCTTCGTCTATTTCACCAGCCATGGCTCGCCCGACGGCATCGTGCTGGACCAGGGCACCTTCGCGCCCGACCCTATGGCGACGATGATCGACAATGCCTGCGGCAGCCGCCCGACAGTGGTGTTCATCGCTGCGTGCTTCTCCGGCGTCTTCATCGGCCCGCTGTCGGCGCCGAACCGCTTCGTGATGACGGCGGCGCGCCCGGACCGTCCCT
>DASWOE010000019.1:0-8762 GCA_036398875.1 Rhizomicrobium sp. | reverse complement strand
CCCGACCAGCCGGCGGCGCGCTCGGGCACTTCGAACAGCACCGAGCCCTGCACCGCGTCGGCGTCGCTTGCCGCCTGCTGGCGCAGCAAGGCGTCGAGCCAACCGGCGCACGGCCATTCGTCGTCGTCGATCATGGCGAGGAACTGCATTTTCGGATCGTCCAGCGCCGCCGCCGTCAGCGCGTTGCGCGCCTGGGCGATGCCGCGCTCGGCCACGATCAGCGCGCGCAACGGCCAGCGATAGCCCCGGGCGCGGATCGCTTCGCACAGATCGAATCCGGCATGGCCCTGGGCATCGTTGTCGGCGACGAGGATGCTCACGGACGCGGCGGTATCGAGCCTGGCCAGCGCGTCGAGCAGCTTGGCCAAAAGGCGCGGGCGCCGAAAGGTCGGGATCGCGACGGTGACGTCAGCCATGGCCGTGCTTCCAGGCGCGGCTTTGCCGGAAGATGCCCGCGGTCATCGCCACGTCGCCGGCGAAGATGCCGAGCAGCGAGGCGATCGGTCCGAACGCCAGCAGCAGGACAAGGGTCGCGACCAGCGAGACCAGCGCGGCCTTCATCCCGATCGCCGCCAGGGGCTGGAACTGCCCCGCCGCCTGCAGCAGCACGGCATCGGGCGTGCGCGCTGCGCGGATCGCCATGATCGCCGCCCACAGGCCGAGGATGACCCACGCCTGGGAGGCGTCATAGCCCTGCTTGAGCACGAGGGAAGGGAACCAGAACAAGAGCGCCGCCGCGATCAGGATCGTCCCCGCCAACACTGCGGCCGCGGCGGTTCGAAATTCCTTAACGGCGCGGAAAGAACCTTCGAAATCGCCCCGGGCCAGGGCTTTGGCCATCCGCGGCCGCTCCAGGTCCGGCAGCGACGCCAGCACCACCGCGACCGGGCGCATCAAAAGGCTGCCCAGCGCCGGCAGGGCGAAGGCGGCCGGGCCGTCGAAAAAGGTGACGAAATAGGCATGCGCGTTGATCGTCAGCTCGCTCGCCGCGACGCCCAAAAGCGACCAGCGGGTGAGCTCGCGCCACACCGGCGCATAGTCGGCCAGCCGGCCGCCCGGCGCGAGTTGCTTGGCCAGATAGGCGCGGTCGAACGCCGCCAGGCTGCCCGCCGCCGCCGCCAGCAGGACGAGGGCGGCGTTGAGCATCGTCATGCGGTCGAGGAGGTAGAGCACGCCCAGGCCGGCCACGAGCAGCGCGCCGTAGAGAACGTCCGATGCGGCGGCGCGTCCCGGCGCCTCGGTCGCATAGGCATAGACGCGGCCGAGCCAGCGCAGGCTCATCGTCGCGCCGTACAGGCCGAACAGCGCCGACGGCGCGAGGCGCAGGCCGCTCGCCAGCAGCGCGGCGGTGACGGCCGCGAAGGCGAACAGCGCCAGGACGAGATTGGCGGTCTGGAACGTCGCCAGTTCCGCCGCATCGACATGGCCGCGCTTGCGGATGCCGATCGTGGTGGGCGCGCCGATCAGCGCCGCGGCGGCGCTGACGCAGAACGGCACCACCGTCATGACGAAGGAGAAATAGCCGAAATGGATCGGCGACAGCGTGTGCAGCACCAGCACGGCGGCCAGGAAATGCGCTCCCGACATGCACACCGGACCGGCGGCCGACAGCGCATAGCGGCCGGCGCCCGCCACCGCTTCGCGCCATGGCGATGGGCGGCGCGCCGCGGCATGGTGGGCGCTGGATTCGACGGCGGGCGAAACGATCTGCACGGGCACGTGCGTCCTGTTCTGTGACGGGGCAGGCCCTGCAAGCCCGGGGCCAGATCGGGCATCGACCCTCCCCTTGAAGGAGGATGGAACCGCGTTCACCCCGTCCTGGTCAGCAGCAGGAACAGCGCCAGCGGGTTGGTCAGCGCATAGCGCCGCAGCAGCCGCCGGGGCTCGCGCGCCAGGCGGTAGAGCCATTCGAGCGAGGCGCTCTGCATCCAGGCCGGCGCGCGGCGATAGGCGCCGGTCACGAAGTTGAAGCAGCCGCCGCAGGTCACCAGCCAGCCGGCGCGCAGGCGCTCCTTGTTGCGCACCGCGAAGTCGTATTCCAGCGGCACGCCCAGGCCCACGAACACGATGTCGGCGCCGCTCGCGTTGATCGCCTCGCAGATCGCCGCTTCGTCGGCACGGGCGAAATAGCCGTTGCGGCGGCCGACGATCTTCAGGCCGGGATGGGTGAAGCGCAGGATCTCGGCGCAATGGGCGCTGACCTCTTCGCCGGCGCCGAGCAGGAAGATCTTGAGGCCGTAAGCCTGCGCCGCCTTGGCGGCGTCGTGGATGAAGTCGGTCGTGGCGCTGCGCTCGGGCACGGCCACGCGCGCCAGCAGGCGCGAGGCGAGCACGACCGGCTGGCCGTCGGCATGCACGATATCGGCGGCGTCGAAATGGGCGCGGAAGGCCTTGTCGGTCGCCGCCAGCGCGATCGCATGGCCGTTCGACGCGAAGACGAGCTTGGGCGCGCGCGGCGCGCGGCGCTGGGCGAAGCAGTCATTGACCATCAGATTGGCGAGCTGGGCGCGCGTCAGGCACGCGGTCCTGATGCCGCCGATCACGGCTTGCGCGTAATGATCGTCGTTGGCGGGCCGTTGCGCCGCGCGCCGTTCGGGCGCGAAATCGGGCTGGATCTGCAGCGCGGCGCTCATCAATGGGCGTTCCGGGCGAACAGGACTTCGAGCGGCGTCAGCGCCAGGATCTGCAGATCGAGCGCGAGCGAAGCGTTCTTGACATAGGCGATGTCGAGATCGACACGGGCGCGCATCGCCTCCACCGTCGGCGTCTCGCCGCGATGGCCATGGACCTGGGCCCAGCCGGTGATGCCGGGCTTGACGTGCTGGCGGGTCGCGTAGCCGGCGATGCGGGCGTCGAAATAGGCGTCATGGGCGCGGGCATGCGGGCGCGGCCCCACCAGCGCCATGTCGCCCAGAAGGACGTTCAGCAGCTGCGGCAGTTCGTCGAGGCTGGTCTTGCGCAGCCATTTGCCCGTGCGGGTGACGCGCGCGTCGTCGTGGCTGGCCTGGACGACGGTGGCGCCGTTCTCCATCACGGTCATCGTGCGGAACTTGAAGATGTCGAAGGGCTTGCCGCCCAGACCCAGCCTGGTCTGGCGGAAGAACACCGGACCGCCGGCATCCAGGCGCACGATCGCGGCCAGCACCGCGAACAGCGGCGCGCAGAGGATGAGGGCCGGCGCGGCGATCGCAAGATCGAGGGCGCGTTTCAGGACCCGCTGCAGGCGCGAGGGACGGATATTGGCGTTGGCGGGCGCGCGCAGCACCGCATCGGGAGCGAAGCGGAACGCGGCGGCGAAATCGTCGGAGGCGACCCACAACACGTCGGCGCCGGGCCGCGCGGCGGTCAGGTCTTCGACGAATTGTTCCTGCAAGCTCATGGCCGGCCCTTGGCTTCGACGCAAGGAGCGGCTGCATTGGGCGCGCCAGGGGCCGGCGGCGCGCGGCGTGCCGAAATGGCACGCAATTGTCTCGTTGGAGGCTTAACGCCGGTTAAGAATCCGATGGCGAGACACGGCGTCCCGCGCCGGGATTCGCTAAACCGCCAGTTCCCTCTGCCAGCGCGCGACGCGCGGATTGCCGGCGCGCAGCATGGAGATCAGCGCCGTCAGATGCGGCGCCTCGCTCTGCAGGCCGAAGCGCGGCAAGAGGAAGCGGTTGGCGCCGGCGTCGAGCGAGCCGGCCAGGGTGGTGAAGGCGCAGTCGAAGCCCGCGTCGCGCACCGCCTGCCAGGCGCCGCGCGAGACGTCGCCCTTGTTGCCGAAGGGATAGGAGAAATAGCGGCAGCGCCCGATATTGGTCTCGACCCGGGCCCTGGCGCCGGCCGCCTGCTCGCACAGCATCGACGGGGTCTGGCTGGCGTTCATCGGCCAGTGGCGATGGGCATGCGCCCCGATCTCGACGCCGCGGCGCTTGAGTTCGCGCACCTGGTCCCAGTTCAGGAAGGCCTCGGACGAGAATTTCTCCAGCAGGGCGCGCAGGACGTCCGGTGCCAGCGCGGCGGTCATCGCCTCCACCGCCTGCTGCGCGCTCGCCATGTCGAGGGCGCGCAATTGCCAGACGATCCGCTCCGCCGCCTCCTCGCGGTCGGCGCCCAGCACCAGCGGCTGCGGCAGGTGCGCGAACTCGTACAGCCCGGACGGCGCGTGGAAGGCGAACAGCAGCGCCAGGAAGATGGGGTTGCGCTCGCCGGTGTCGATGTGGTGGGTGCTGACGAACAGCGTCCAGGGCAGGCGCAGATCGCCCAGGATATCGGCCGCGGTCGCGAGCGTGTTGGCATAGCCGTCGTCGGACATCAGGAACACCGCGCGCGGATGGCGAAGCGGCGCCTTCAGCACCTCGTCGATCGCCGTCAGCGGCAGCACGTCGAACTGCGTTTTGAGGGTGCGGGCGATCCGTTCGAAGGCCGCCGTCTCGTGATGGTTGGTCTGCAGCCGGGCATCGAGCGTGAAACGCTCCACGCCGTGGAAGAACACCGCCGCCGGGCGGCCGAGCGGACGCACCGCTTCGGCTGGAATGAGGCGGCCGAGCCCGCGCGCGATCTGTCCCAAACGGCTCATGGGATGGGACTATCGCGGTGGAATGATTACGGCGGGATTAAGCAGCCCGGCGGGCTTGACCGGTTGCGGCCCGAAGGCTGTCTGCTTCATGGTGACCGGGAAGCGCGTTTCGGGGGCAGCAATGAACGGTGTTCTGAAGGACTATACGGCGTTCGATTTCGATGACGGGCGCTGGCGGCGGCCGGTCTGGCGGCGCGGCACCGGCCCGGCCGTCATCGTCATCCACGAAATGCCCAACATGCATCCTTTGGTCGTGCGCTTCGCCGACCACGTCGCGGCAGCCGGGATGACGGCCTTCCTGCCCAGCCTGTTCGGCCATCCCGGCCGCGTGCCGACCCCGCTTTACGGCCTCGGCCAGATGCTCAAGGGCATCTGCATCCGCCGCGAATTCGACGCCTGGGCGTGCGACCGGTCGAGTCCGATCGTGGACTGGCTGCGCGCCCTGGCCCGCAAGGTCCATGGCGAGTGCGGCGGCAAGGGCGTCGGCGCGGTCGGCATGTGCTTCACGGGCAATTTCGCGCTCGCCATGATGACCGAGCCGGCGGTCGTCGCGCCGGTCCTGTCGCAGCCTTCGCTGCCCCTGGGCTTCGGCAACAAGCGGCGCGAGGCGGCGATGGGCGTGTCGCCCGACGAGGTGGCCTGCGCCAGGCGCCGCTTCGCCGAGGAGGACCTGTCGATGATCGGCCTGCGCTTCCACGGCGATCCCTTCGTCAAGCCCGAGCGCTTCGAGACCTTCAAGAAGACCTTCGGCGACCGATTCGAGGCGATCGAGCTGGACCCGAAGGACGCCCAGCCCGGCCCGATCCCGGCGCATTCGGTGCTCACGATCAATCTGCGCGACGACGATCCCGACGGCCCGACCAAGAAGGCGGAGCAGCGCGTGATCGCCTTCTTCAAGGACAGGACAGGGGCGTGAGCCCTGTGATCCTCCCCCGCAAAACGGGGGAGGGGAACCGCGAAGCGGTGGAGGGGGCGAGTGCGCGCATCAATCCTGACCTTGAAGCGCGCCCGCGCCTTCGCCGGAAGATGTCGCTGCCGGAGATTCTGCTCTGGCAGGCGATCCGCGGCCGGAAATTGAGCGGCCTGCTCCTCCGCCGCCAGCATCCGGTCGGGCCCTACATACTGGACTTCTATTGCGCACCCGCCCGCCTGGCCATCGAAGTCGATGGCGCGAGCCACGAGACTCGTGCCGATCATGACGCGCGTCGTGACGCATGGCTCGCGGAGCAAGGCATGCGCGTGCTGCGCATTCCCGCGCTCGATGTCTTGAAGGACACCGGTCTGGAGAACGTACTGGAGAGCATCGCGCGTGCGGCCGCCCCCTCCACCGTCTCCGGCGGTCCCCCTCCCCCGCTCCGCGGGGAAGGATCGCGGTGACGGCTCCTCCCCCGCGGAGCGGGGAGGGGGACCATCGCGCAGCGATGGTGGAGGGGGCGGGCGCGCCGCCAATCCGTCACGGGAGCAAGCCTCCGCCGGCCGCGTTAAACTCCCGGCATGGCGAAGTACGAAGACCTCCTGCGACCCACCCCGGCCGGGCTCTATTGCCCGCCGGGCGACTTCTACATCGACCCGACGCGCCCCGTGGACCGCGCCGTCGTCACCCACGGCCATGCCGACCACGCCCGCGCCGGCCACGGCAAGGTGCTGGCGACGCGCGAGACCCTCGCCATCATGGAAGCGCGCTATGGCGAGGACCACGCCGGCGCGACGCAATCGCTGCGCTATCGCGAGCATGTCGAGATCGGCGGCGTCGAGGTTTCGCTCGCCCCCGCCGGCCATGTGCTGGGCTCGGCGCAGGCGGTGGTGCGGCATGGCGGCCGCACCATGGTGGTCTCCGGCGATTTCAAGCGCCGCCGCGATCCGACCTGCGCGCCGTTCGAACCGGTCGCCTGCGACGTCTTCATCTCGGAGGCGACCTTCGGCCTGCCGGTCTTCCGCCATCCTCCGGACACGGACGAGATCGCCAAGCTGCTCAAATCGGCGGCGCAATTCCCCGAGCGCAGCCATCTGGTCGGTGCCTATGCGCTCGGCAAGGCGCAGCGCGTCATCCGTCTTCTGCGCGAGGCGGGCTACGACAGGACGATCTACGTCCATGGCGCGCTGGAGACGATCAACGCGCTCTACGAATCCTTTGGCATCGATCTCGGCCCGCTCGCGCCCGCGACCGCCGGCAAGAAGGCGGATTTCGCCGGCGCCATCGTCATCGCGCCGCCGAGTGCCACGCAGGACCGCTGGTCGCGCCGCTTCCCCGATCCGGTCGTCTGTTTCGCCTCGGGCTGGATGCGGGTGCGCGCGCGGGCGCGCCAGCAGGGCGTCGAGCTGCCGCTCATCCTCTCCGACCACGCCGATTGGGACGAGCTGACGCTCACGGCGGGCGAGCTTAAGCCGCAGGAGCTCTGGATCACCCATGGCGAGGAAGACGCGCTCCTGCGCTGGGCCGAGCTGAACGGCCAGACGGCGCGCGCGCTGTCGCTGGTCGGCTACGACGCCGACGAGGGCGAGACCTGATGCGCGCCTTCGCCCGCCTGCTCGACAGCCTCGCCTTCACGCCGGCGCGCAACACCAAGCTGACGCTGGTGCGCGACTATCTGCGCGAGACGGCCGATCCGGAGCGCGGCTGGGCGCTGGCGGCGCTGACCGGCGCGCTCGCCTTCGACGCCGCCAAGCCGGCCTTCATCCGCAAGGCGGTGGAGGCGCGCGTCGATCCGCGGCTCTTCGCGCTCAGCTACGACTTCGTCGGCGATCTCGCCGAGACGGTCGCCTTGATCTGGCCCGGCCACCCGGGCGCCAACCGCGAGCCCGAACTGCCCGAAGTCGTCGATGCGCTGCGCAGCGCCGGCCGCGCCGAGGTGCAGCGCCTGCTGGAGGGCTGGCTCGATGCGCTCGATGCCGACGGCCGCTGGGCGCTGCTGAAACTTCTCACCGGCGGCCTGCGCGTCGGCGTCTCGGCGCGGCTGGCCAAGCAGGCGCTGGCCGATCTGGGCGCCGTCGACGTGGCGCAGATCGAGGAGGTCTGGCACAGCCAGCGGCCGCCCTATGAAGACCTGTTCGCCTGGCTGGAGAAGAAGAGCGACAGGCCCTCGCCCGATGCGCCGGCGCGGTTTCGCCCGGTGATGCTGGCCCAGGCGATCGATGAAGCTGCGGATTTTGCGAGATACGATGCGACGGATTACGCCGCCGAATGGAAATGGGACGGCATCCGCGTCCAGGCGGCGGCCGAGCGCGGCGAGAAGCGGCTCTATTCGCGCACCGGCGACGACATCGGCGCCGCCTTTCCCGACGTGATGGCGGCGCTCAATTTCGAAGGCGTGATCGACGGCGAATTGCTCGTCATGCGCGCGGGCCGCATCGACAGTTTCGGCGACTTGCAACAGCGGCTGAACCGCAAGAATCCCGACGCCAAGACGATCGCGAAATTTCCCGCCGGCATCCGCGCCTATGACCTGCTGCTCGACGGCGCGCAGGACATCCGCGCCCTGCCCTTCGCCGAGCGGCGCAAGCGGCTGGAGGCCTTCGTCGCGCGCCACGGATCCGCGCGGATCGATCTGTCGCCGCTGCAGCCCTTCGCGAGCTGGGACGAACTCGCGGCCCTGCGCGCCCATCCGCCCGAGGGCGATGCGAAGATCGCCGAAGGCCTGATGCTCAAGCGCTGGGATTCGCTCTACGAGGCCGGGCGGCCGAAAGGCCCCTGGTTCAAATGGAAGCGCGACCCGCACCTGATCGATGCCGTCCTGATGTATGCCCAGCGCGGCCACGGCAAGCGCTCCAGCTTCTATTCCGATTACACCTTCGGGGTATGGCGCGCCGATTCGAACGGCACGCGCAGCCTGACGCCGGTCGGCAAGGCCTATTTCGGCTTCACCGACGAAGAACTGAAACAGCTCGACAAATTCGTCCGCGACAACACGGTGGAGCGCTTCGGCCCGGTCCGCAGCGTCCGCGCCGATGCCGGTTTCGGGCTGGTGCTGGAAGTCGCCTTCGAAGGCCTGCAGCGCTCCACCCGGCACAAGAGCGGCGTCGCGATGCGGTTCCCGCGCATCAACCGCATCCGCTGGGACAAGCCGGCGCGCGAGGCCGACGAACTGGCGACGCTGGAGCGGATGCTGGCATCGCAGCGGTGACGGCCTTGCGCGCGCCGCGGTCCCCGGCGACGCGGTATTGTATGTGGCCAGCAAACACTCTCTAAGGGACGCCCCATAACAAC
>DASWOE010000018.1:0-8133 GCA_036398875.1 Rhizomicrobium sp. | reverse complement strand
GGAGACGTCGCGCGCGTCCGCATGCGTGCGTTCGACACGCGCGGCGGCGCCATGGTGGGAGGCCGGCCGAATGAATCCGCCGCCGACACCGGCACGTTCCTGAGTGGGTGGCGGCCATGGCTGGGCAGCGCCGATCGCGACTGGCTTTACGACCGCAACAACGTGGTCGCGCGGGCGCGCGATGCGTCCCGCAACGACGTGGTCGGCGCCTCCGCCGGCATGCGCAAGGTCAATCGCGCGGTCGGTGCCGGTTGGCGTCTCGCCTCGCGGGTCAGCGCGCGGGCGCTGGGCATCACCCAGGATGCTGCTGCCGAACTGCGCGCCGAGATCGACACGCAGTTCCGTCTCTATGCCTACGGGCCGTCTTTCGCGTGCGATGCCGAGCGCAAGAAGAACTTTGGCGGCCTGTTGCGCCTTGGCGCCTCGCACATGTTCCATGACGGCGAAGGTCTCGGCCTGATCGAGTACGCCGCCGACGAACCGACGCTGTTCAAGACGCGGTTGCGCATGGTCGATCCCGACCGGCTGAGCAATCCGATGGGCCAGCCGGACACGGATACGCTTCGCGGCGGCGTCGAGCGAGCAGCTTCGGGGGCGCCGCGCCGCTATTGGATTCGCGAGGGCCATCCGAACGACGTTGGGCTGTCCTTCAAGGGATTCAAATGGACGCCCTGGGAGCGGTTCTCGACGCCGCTGGGGCGGCCGCAGGTGCTGCACGCCTTCGACGAGAAGCGCGCCGGCCAGAGCCGGGGCATCTCGGCCTTCGTTTCGGTGCTCAAGTCGCTGCGCGGCCTCAATCGCTTCACCGACGCGACGCTGGAAGCGACGACGATCAACGCCTTGCTGGTCGCCTTCGTGAAATCGAGCGCCGGGCCGGACGCAGTGTCGGAAAACTTCAGCACCGACGACCTGGTCAAGTATTCCGAGGAACGCGACGGCCACTATGAAGAGTCGCCGGTTTCGATCGGCGGCGCTCGCATTCCCGTGCTGCCGTTCGGCGACGAAATCGACATGCAGACGGCAGGCCGCGACACAGGCGGCTTCGATTCCTTCGTGCGCGCGATCTTGCGGCTGATCGCCGCCGCGCTGGGCATCACCTACGAAGAGCTGTCGATGGACTTCTCGCAGACGAATTATTCGTCCGCGCGGGCCGCTCTTCTGATCGCGTGGGACGAGATGCTTGTCTTCCGCGGGCTGATCGCCTCGCACATCGCGACACCGTTCTTCGTCGCCTGGCTGGAAGAGGCGTTCGACATCGGCGCCATCCAGATCCCGGCGGGCGCGCCCGACTACTACGATGCGCCCGATGCCTATGCCGAGTGCCGCTGGATCGGTCCTGGCCGGGGTTACATCGACCCGACCAAGGAGATCGACGCCGCCGCGGCGCGCGTGGAAGCCAAGATGTCCACGCTCGAGGACGAGTGCGCCGAGGACGGCAAGGATTGGCGCGAAGTGCTGGAACAGCAGGCCCACGAGTTCGCGGAAATGGAGCGGCTTGGCCTTCCGAACTACGGCGCGTCGCTCGCCGCCGCCGGCCAGGACGCCCGCAACCCGCTTCGCGATCAGAGCCTCGAACAACGTCCTGCAGCTCTCGGGCGTGTCGGCCGCCTTGCCCGCTCGCCCGAACACAATCTCGCGCTTGACGCGCGGCCGGCCTGAAGGAAACGACCATGCACGGTAATCTGCACCACCTGGTGTCCCGCAATATGGGACGCCCGGTCTTGATGGAACGTGGCGCGCTGGAGAATTACGTCCAGCGCATTCACGCGATCGATGCGCAGGCGTTCACCAGGCCCAGCCGCTTCGACGCGATCATTCGCAAGTTGGCCGGCACGCCGAAGCCGGCGATGGCGTACGATGACGATTACGGGCCGCCGCCTGTTCCATATGACCAGCGGTTGGCCTACGCGCCGCGCTACATCGGGGAGGCCGACGACACCGGCTATTGCTGGTCGCTCAAGGACGGCATCGCGCTGATGTGTGTGGACACGCCGCTTTTGGCGCACGGCGAGGAGTATTGCGGCGTCGCTCACCATGGCTACGACACGCTGTTGGCCGGCATGCGCGAGGCGCTGTCGGACGTTCGCGTGAAGGGCCTGTTCCTGAAGTCGGATTCGCCGGGCGGCGTCGCTGCCGCGGGCATCATGACGCTGGCCAAGTGGATGCGCGACATCCAGTCCAGCACCGGCAAGCCGATCTGGTGTTTCTCGGAGATGGCCTGCAGCGCGATGTACTGGATTGCGGGGCAGAGCGCGCGCATCGCATCGGGCCCGCTCGACTACACGGGCTCCATCGGCTGCTACACCGTCCACGAGGATATTACGGGCGCCTACGAAAAGTGGGGCGTGAAGATCACGGAATTTGCCGTCTACGAGAACAAAACGGACGGCGCGCCGTGGAAGGGCCTTTCGGAAGAGGCCGCCGCCGACATCCTCGCCGATGTGCAGCAGATCGTGCGCGTCTTCGCGGCAGACATCGAAGCAGGGCGCCCGCAATTGACGCTCGCGAAAATCGCGGCGTTGAAATCGAAATCCTTCATGACCGAGCATGCCGAACCGGCCCGTTCCGGCCTGGCGCTTGGGCTCGTGGACGAGATCACGAACGAGGAGGCGTTCTTCGCCGCCCTCGCCGACCAGGTTTCCACTGCCACTTCGGGAATCATTCCGCCCGCCGCGCCGGCAGTCGCGCGGGCAAACCAACCAAAGGAGCAGCCCATGGCCAAAGCGGCCGATCCCCAGGCGGCCATTCGGGCCGCTGCCATCAAGAAAGCCGAGGACGATCTTGTGCGTCTTCGGGCGGAAGACGCAACCGCCGCGAAAGACGACGAGGAAGAGAACGACGACGAGACCGCCGACGACGAAACGACCGAGGACGATCCCGACAAGAAAAAGGACGAAAACGAAGCGATCGCGGCCAGCGCGGAAGCCAAAGCGCATCCGCAGATGGCCCTTGCGGCCATTTCTTCGGGCCAGACGCTGGCGCAGTTCAAGGCCAGCGTCGCTGCGGCGGGCAAGGGCGGCGGCGCGGCGCCGAACGCGCTCAAGGAAGCGCTGGCGAATGCCAAGCGCCTCGGCCCCGATGCCGTCCAGGCCGATGCCAGTGCGCACGGCAAGGCGCTGCTGGCCGATGCCCAGAAGCGCAGCGGCAAGCCCACGGCCTGATCGCAGCACAACACCTGAAACCTCTTAGGAGACAACGACCATGGATGTCGTCAAATACACGCGCCCGCTGACCGAGGGCGATCTGATCGCGGTCGAGTTCGACCGCAACTACTGCCGCGAGCGCCGCCCGCTGCTGGCGGGCTCCGGCTCGGCCCGCACCATCGCCGCATTCACGGTGATGGCGGGCATCCTGCTCGGCACGCCGACCTCGGCGGCCAAGTCGGGCGGCAACACCGGCACCGGCACATTCGTTCTCGATGGCACCACGCCGCTCCTGGCCGGTGCGATGTCGGGCATCTACACCCTGCGCTGCACGGTGGCGGGCACCAACTCCGCCACCTTCCGGCTGAGAGACCCCAAGAACCGCGTGCTGGGCGATTATGCCTTCTCCGGCTCGGGCGCCACCGTCACGACCGACTCGCAGGTCAAGGGCGTGATCACCGATGCCGTCACCGATTTCATCGTCGGCGACGGCTTCGACATCACCGTGCCGGTCGGCAGCGGCAAGAGCGTCGCGCTCGATCTCACCAAGAACGACGGCAGCCAGATCGCGCGCGGCGTCGCTCTCGCTGCCGCCTCGGCGCCCGATGGTACCGACGACGTGGTGGACGAGGTGGCGCGCGGCCCGATCGTGCTGCGCAGCGACGTGCCCCTGGTCTGGCCCGGCGGCGCGACCGATGCGCAGAAGGCCAACGGCCTGGCCGAGCTGCTCGCGCTCGGCATCGTCGCGCGGACCAGCGGCTGAGCGGCCACGCAACACACCCCCACCCTCTCGATAAGGACACCGATCCATGACTACCGTTCTCACCCCCACGCAGACGGGGCCGATCGTCTTTCCGTTCAGCAATACCGAGCTGACGGAAGCGATCAACCTGCTGCCCACGCCCTTCGGCCAGATCACGGCCGAGGGCTATTTCCCCGCCGAAGGCATGTCGTCGCAGTATGTGCGCATCGACATCGTCAACGGCGTGCTCACCGCACTGCCGGCGACCGGCAATGGCGCGCCGTCGCTCGCCCGCCACGACACCGAGAAGCAGCTCGTGTTCACCATCCCCAAGATCAAGCACCAGGACGATGTCCTGGCGGACGACATCAAGGGCTGGATGGCGCTGGCCGCGCGCGCTGGCAACAAGGGCCCGGAGACGATGGCGTCGGTGATGAACCGTCGCCTGCAGCGGCTCAAGAACCGGTTCAACCTGACCTGGGAATTGATGCGCATGAGCGCGCTCAAGGGCATCATCGTCGATGGCGCCGGCACCGTGCTCTACGACTTGTTCGCCGCGTTCGAGATCACCCAGAAGGTGGTTTATTTCGACCTGTCGAACGCGTCCTCGGACATCCAGAAGCAGTGCGACCTGGTCTACACGCTGATCACGCAGGACCTGTCGGACGACGTGATGACCCTGCCGAAGGCGAAGGTCTCGCGCAACTTCTTCAACGCGCTGATCAGCCACGCGAACGTGCAGAAGTTCTACACCAACTATGCGGAAGCGCAGAAGCTGGCGAACGTCGCGCGCGGCACGGACGGCGGCTACAAGCCCCGCTCGTTCGAGTTCGGCGGCATCCTGTTCGAGGAATATTCGGCGGTGGTTCCGATGTGGGGCGGTGCGAACACGCCGATCATCGAATCCAACACCGGCTATGCCTTCCCGATGGGCACGATGGATACGCACGCGACCTATGTCGCGCCGCCCGACGACATCCGCAACCTCGACGGTTCGGACGCGAACATCGCCGATGCGATCCACATCACGACCGAGGCCATGAAGCATGGCGCCGGCATCGAGATGCTGGGCCAGTCGCACATCCTACCCCTGTGGCGCCGCCCCAAGCTGTTGGTGAAGCTGCTGGCCGGTTCGGGCTCGTCCACGGCGGCGGCCGACGGCGAGTAAGACCAGCCCGCGCGATCCACGCGCGGACATACGTGAACGCCCACCGCAGAGCAGGCGTGACTTTGCCGGAGTTCAGAGAAACCGGCACCGATTTTCGGAGCATCCATGGCCGATTTTGACTTCGCAGCGACGCTGCAGGCGGGACTGCGGGTGCTCTATGCCACGATCGGCTTCGATATCGTCTATCGCCCCGCGTCGGGCGATGCGATCGAGTGCCGCGCGCTGTTCGAGCAGCCCGATACCGGCGTGGCGCTCATGCCTGGCGCCAATCTGCGCGATCGCAAGCAACTGTTGAAGGTGCTGCAGGCCGATGTGCCCGCGCCGGCGAAGGGCGACACGGTCGAAGTGCCGAAAGGCGCGCCGGCGCGTCGCGTGATGGCTTTCATGACGCCGCCGGATGATGCGTTTCGCGTCCAGTGGCTCGTTGAGCTTGGCGGCCCGTGACACAGTCCCGAAACGGCGCGCTCGACGCGCTCGAGACCGCGCTTACCGCGATCTTCGTCAATCCCGCGACGTTCGCGCGCGAGCCAGAGAAGAGCCCGGATGCCTCGACGGACGGCGTGGTGCAGCAGTTCGACGGAGATCCCGGTGAGCCGGAGGTCCTGCTCTGCAATCCGCCGCTCTACTGCTACGAGCACTCGGTCGAGCTGGAGATCACGGCCAAAGGCGAGGATCGAAAGACCGTTGTCAGGGCGTTGGTTGCGCTGATCGAGCCGAAGCTGTCCCTGGACCGAACGCTGGGTGGCGCCGTTGACGATGCGCGCATCGTCGAAGCGGTGAAGTACATGCAGTTCGGGGCCGACGCTGAGGGCGTCGAGACCGAGTACACGGCCGTCGTCAACGTGCAATTGGCTTACACCACCGCGACGGCCGCGAACTAAGGCGCATGGCTCGCCGGGGATTTTCGGTCAGGCCGTCGCACAGGTTTTCCGATGTGACGCGCCCGATCGCCATCGACATCGCGACGGCGGCGACGGGGACGATGGACGAGGTCAATCAGGGCCTCAAGAACGAATTGCGCGACCAGGTCCGGGCTGCCGGTCTTGGCGATCGCCTCGCCAACACCTGGCGCGGCCGGCGTTATCCTATGTCGGGCGCAAGTATTGAGCCTGCCGTCTTCGTCTGGTCGGCGGCGCCCCGGATCGTCGACGCGTTCGATCGTGCGCCGCTGATCCGTCCCGTCAACGGGCGCCGCTACCTGGCGATCCCGACGGAGAACGTGCCTCGCACGTCGGGCGGCCATGTCGGCGGAAGCCGCCGCATGACGCCGGAAGAGGTCGAGACGGCGTTCAACCAGGACCTGAAGTTCGCCCGCGCGGGCAACGGCCGCTTGGTGGCCTATGTCGATGTCGTCGGCACCGCGGCGGGTGGCTTCAAGCACGCGACGGGCAAACAACTCGCGCGGCTCTATCGCGGAGGCAAGGCACCGGCACGCCTTGCACAGGTGGTGATGTTCGTCCTGACACCCACCGCGCAGATGCCCAAGCGGCTCGGCATCGATGCCGCCGCAAACCATTGGGCCGATCAGGTTCAAACCATTCTGGAGCGGCGCCTCAGCGGCTCCTGATCCACACAAACCAAGGAGACAGACATGGGCTTTCGCGCACGCGGCGCCAATGCACAGACGTGCTTGGCTTTCGAATCCAGCTATGGCGTTCCGCCCGGCACGGGTTTCTTCAAGGTTCCCTTCGCCTCTGCGCAGCTCGGCGAAGAGCAGGGGCTGATCGCCTCCGATCTGCTCGGCCAGGGCCGCGATCCTGGCGATCCGGTGCAGGATGTGATCGTCGATGAAGGTGACGCCGTCGTCCCGGTCGATCTGCGCAATATCGGCCTGTGGCTCAAGGGGATGTTCGGGGCGCCCACAACAACGCAGGGACAAGCCGCGAGCGGCACCTGGGTGTTCTCGGCGCAGCCGGCGAACAACGCCACGATCACCATCGGCTCGACGACGCTGACCTTCGTGTCCGGCACGCCCTCCGGCAATCAGGTCAAGATCGGCACCGCGCTGCTCGACACGCTGACCGCTGCGGTCATCTTCCTCAACAACAGCGTGGCGTCGGACTTCGCGGCGAACACCTATGCCCTGAACCTGGCCGGCAACACGATCACCGCGACGAACAAGACGATCGGCACCGCCGGCAACAGCGTCACGATCGCGGCCTCGACTT
Organism: Rhizomicrobium sp.; assembly: GCA_036398875.1. Classification (GTDB taxonomy): domain Bacteria; phylum Pseudomonadota; class Alphaproteobacteria; order Micropepsales; family Micropepsaceae; genus Rhizomicrobium. Next base: position 912 of record DASWOE010000018.1, on the reverse strand, counting down.
CGCCGGCGTCCAATGCCACCGCGTCGGGTTCTACGCTGGCGGGTGGCGCGACCACGGGCCAGTACAATCACGTCTTTGCCTCCGGCGCGCTCACACTGCCGTCCCTGTCGATCGAAGACGGCATGACCGACGTGCCGCTGTTCGCCATGAACTACGGCGCGATGATCGACAAGATGACGATCAATCTGCAGCGCCAGGGCCTGCTCAACGCGACGCTGAGCCTGATCGCCCAAGGCGAGCTGCCGAACACCGCTTCGAGCGCCGCCGGCTCGCCGACGACCTATGCGGTGCAGCGCTTCTCGCAATTCGCCGGTTCAGTGACGCGCAGCGGCGTGCGCCTCGGCGAGCTGGTGTCCGGCAGCTTCATGATCGACAACAAGACCGAGAAGGCCGAGAACATCCGCCCCGACGCTCGCATCGACGGCGGCGATCCGGGCGAGGCGGCCTATACCGGCCAAGCGGTCCTGCGCCTGAAAGACACCGTGATGCGCGATCAGGCCGCGGCCTTCACGCCGATCGATCTGACCTATGGCTGGACGATCCCGAACACGGTCTACAGCCTCAACTACGTCTTCCACCGCGTGTTCCTGCCCAAGCCCAAATATCCCAAGACCGGCCCCGGCAGCATCCAGGGCACTTATGCCTGGCAGGGTGCGAAGAACACGACGCTCGGCCGCGCGGCCACCGTCACCCTCGTCAATGACGTCACCGGCTACTGATCGGCCGGCGGAGGAAACCATGCTGAAACTCCATACCAACAAGACCGAGCCGTTCTGGCTCGAAGTGCTGCCGGGACAGCGCACGCTGTTCCGGCCCGTCACCATGGCGATGATCCTGGCAGCGCGCGCCGAGGCGAACCGCACGATCCTGGCCGCTGCGGCGCCCGCCAAGGACGGCGACGCGAAGGAAGGC